>CAIPPE010000222.1 GCA_903866825.1 uncultured Methylococcaceae bacterium | reverse complement strand
GATTCAAAAGGGAGAATCTGAAACAGCTAAGCCAATAACTTACTATCTTTTTCTAGGCACATGACCCTTGCTAGGCTCTAACTTTGCTTTTACAGCAACCGGCTCATTACGCTCCAAACCCGCAAACTCAAATAACAAATCCAATTCTTTTTCCGTTAGTTCATAAAAAGTGCCTGTCTTTAAGCGCTCTGGCAACACCACCGGCCCATAACGAACCCGCATGAGTCGACTAACTACCACTTCTTGAGATTCCCATAAGCGCCTCACCAAACGATTACGCCCTTCACTAACAATAACGTTATACCATTTGTTAGCGCCCTCACCACCAAAGAAATGAATCTCGTCAAATTTTGCTTTACCATCCTCTAGCTCGACACCTTCCTTTAATTTTTCTAAAGTTGCTTCAGAAACCTCGCCTAATATTCGCACTGCATATTCGCGCTCAACTTGAGTAGACGGATGCATTAACTTATTCGCTAACTCACCATTATTAGTGACTAATAATAGCCCCGAAGTATTTATATCCAAACGACCGACTGAAATCCAACGAGCCGTTATCAAAGAAGGCAACTGGGTAAAGACAACGGGTCGACCCTCAGGATCGCGACGCGTAACGACCTCTCCTGTAGGCTTATGATAAAGCAATACCCTGGTTGGCTGGATTGCAAACTTTTCCCAATGAATCACCCGGTCATTAAGCTGTAAAAAATCACCCACTTTTAGACGATCTCCCAACTTAACCAACTCTCCATTTAATTTAAATCGCCCCTCATCGATCCAGCGCTCAATTTCTCTTCTAGAACCAACACCACCCCGCGATAACACTTTTTGAATACGTTCTCCTTGACCATCCACCTGAGGGCTATTAGCTTTTTTAACAGGCTTAGCAGGGCTTGAATGCTTTGGAGCAACCGATGATTGCTTATAATCGGCGTCTTTAGTCGTAATTCTTTCCTGATTTTTGCGCTGCTGTTTCGGTGACTTATTGACTCTAGCCGATGAATTACTTGGCGGCTTTGATGATCCACTGCTTGATTTATTACTTTTCACTCATTACCTGCGTCGGTTGTTGCTTGTTTTCTACCAACTCTTCGAGGTGTTTAATATCCCCTAACGCAGGTAGTTCACTTAAAGATGTTACATTAAAATAATCCAGAAACTGCTTGGTTGTGCCATACAAACCTGGCCTACCAGGCGCTTCTTTGTGCCCTACCACTCTAATCCATTCACGCTCAAGCAAGGTCTGAATAATACTTGAACTGACACTAACCCCTCTTATATCTTCAATATCTGCACGAGTTACGGGTTGTCTATAAGTAATAATCGCCAATGTTTCCAATAATGCACGTGAATATTTAGGCGGTTTTTCTTCAAACAAGCGAGATACCCATCGAGATAAGTCTGTTTTAATTTGAAATCGATAACCACTCGCGACTTGCTTTAATTCAATCGGACGGCTTCTATATTCCTCAATAATTACCTCTATGGCCACCTGTATGTCTTGTAACGCTGGCTGCTCCAATTCAGGAAACACGTCCAATAACTGCTTAGCTGTCATAGGACGCTTAGCTACAAATAGAATGGCCTCAACGATACGTTTTATTTTTTCGTTAACTTCAATGGGTTCAGTCACTTGATCATTCGTCGTACTTAATATCGTCTCATGTATTTGCTTATTAATGTGTTTCCTAAACTTACCAAACCGACGCAATCTAATCGGTTTTCTAATCACTTCACCATCTATGCTAATTGTACTCGATAGCCCTAAAGATTCATTAGGGAATGCCGACGTTAGTACCGCATCAACAGCAATCGATTTTTTTCTAGGTTTAATAACCTTCTTGGGCGACGGCAAAACCTGCGTTTCTAACTCGAATTTCGGCGAAAGGTTCTGACTGGATAATTTCGATGAGTCCTTCTTTTCCAAGTTCGAGGATGGCCAAAAACGAGACAACGACTCCGTGTCTACCTTCTTTTCGGATAAATAATTGCGAGAAAAGGAGACTATTTTCTCCTTTAAGGACTGCCATAATGGTTGCCATTCTTTCACGGACGGATAAAGCTTCTTTGGTAATTTGGTGGTGACTGAGTTGATCAACGCGCTTTAAAACATCCTGAAACGCCAGCAACATATCTTTTAAATGTATATCGGGTAATTGTCGCTCAATACTCAAAGCAGATACATCGACATCTACTGTAAATATATCACGCTCAATTCTTGGTAATAAATCAATCTCCTCAGCAGCCGCCTTAATACATTCATATTCTTGAAGCCTACGAATTAAGGTGGCACGAGGATCTTCTTCGTCCTCTTCTTGCTCTGACTGCCTTGGCAACAACATTCTGGATTTAATCTCGGCTAACAATGCCGCCATGACCAAGTATTCTGCCGCTAACTCAAGATTCAATACCCCCATTATTTGAATATAACTAATATATTGATGGGTAATTTGAGCAATAGGGATATTCACAATATCCAGATTCTGGCGCTTAATCAAATAAAGCAATAAATCCAGCGGACCTTCAAATAAATCAAGAAACACTTCTAAAGCATCAGGAGGAATATAAAGGTCTTCAGGCAATTGGTTAAAAGGCGCTCCATTAACCATTGCAAATGAAGTCAGCACCTCATCTTCAAAAATAACATTCAAGTTATCGGTCATTTAAAAAACTTCAATTTAGCCTGGCTCAACCTACAATCCAGCAATTGAAAAAAATACTTTCTGCGCAATGAATAATGGATACTCTAAAATGACATTCAGTATTTTGAAATATAACAATGCCAATAAAATTACAAAGCCATAACGCTCAAGCCGATTGTATTGCCAAGCCCAATAGCTGGGCAATATACCCGTTAGCATACGACTACCATCAAGCGGCGGTATCGGCAACAGGTTGATCATAGCCAACACCAGATTAATTGAAATACCAGCGACGCCCGAATAAATGAGCGGATGAGAAATTGACTCGAATCCTGCACCAATAATAACGCCCAAGCGAGCAACCAAAGCCCAGGCAACAGCCATCAATAAGTTAGAGACAGGGCCAGCTAATGCCACGACCGCCATATCCTGCAATGGCCGTTTAAAGTTCCGAGGATCAACAGGCACTGGCTTTGCCCAGCCAAAAATAAACCCAGTACCCGAAATAAGCAATAAGCCTGGCAAAATAATAGTACCAAACAGATCAATATGCTTAATCGGATTTAAAGTCAACCTGCCTAACAAAAAGGCGGTATTATCACCGTATTTCCTGGCAACCCATCCATGAGCAACCTCATGTACCGTAATAGCAAATACCACGGGCAACACCCAAATCACGATACGTTGAACTAACGTTAACTCATCCATTACTGTTTCTCAAAATTAATCTAGCATAGGAGCAAGACCTTTGCCCTGCCTGATGATTTCAGCACCATTACTGGACACCTCAATCATAGTTGTTTCTTCATATTCGATGATACCTGCATCAATCACCAAATCCAGCTCATGTTCCAGTCTATTTCTAATCTCATAGGGGTCCGTCATCGCTTCGCTATCCCCAGGCAATACCAGTGTAGAGCTAAATAATGCCTCCCCTAACTCCTGCAACAGTAACTGCGCAACGGGATGATCCGGTATCCGTATACCAATGGTTTTTTTCTTGGGATGCTGTAACTTTTTAGGAACCTCTCGTGTTGCATCCAAAATAAATGTAAACGGCCCGGGGGTTAAAGCTTTAATCAGTCGATAAGCCTCATTACCAATTTTGGTAAAATTGGACACTTGAGTAAGATCCTTACACACCAGGGTAAAGTCATGTTTATCATCTAGCTGCCTTATACGCCGTATCTTATCCAAAGCCTGTTTATCACCTAAATGACAAGCCAACGCATAAGAAGAATCGGTTGGATAAACGATAACCCCACCCTTTCGAATAATGTCTACCGCACGGTGAATTAATCTCAATTGAGGATTTTCTGGATGTATTTCAAAAAACTGAGACATCATTACTACTTGGAATTAAAATAAAATTATGGTTACATTATAGCTTACATCCGTTTAAGCTTGCAGCATGAATAACTAATTCAAACCTTAACCATGATCGTTAAAATCGCCTTGCTATTAGTGTTTACTGCCTTTGCCCTATTTTTTTCAGTTGATCTTTTGCTCTGGTTAGCCATCCCCGGACTGTCTGATTTGCTGACCAAAATAGGCGTATTCATCCTCATATTTGCCTTTGGTATATTGTTAAGCTCAGGATTATTTATCATCATTAAGCTCACCTTATTGGCTTTTTTAAATTATGTTTCGGCGAATGAGCGCTTAGCAAGACGGTTATTATTTATAAATGCAAAACAGGATCAACTGAAGCAGTTGTTCTATTTTAAGACTATTCAAGTCAATTATTTTAGTGAGCTTAGAAGAAAACGCTTATTGCAGGCCAATAATAAACAACATCTGAAATCCTTAGCAAAAGTCATTAATAAAGACTTACAATCGCTTAAAAAACACTTACCTAAATCTCACTATCTTCAATTACACCAAGTCTACCGCCAGTCTCTAAAGCAACAGAACATTGAGGCCCTATTAAAATTGCAGACCGAAATAACAACACTTATTTAGCCCATGACACGCTTAAAAAGCTGGACCTTTGCTTTAGTAAAACTGTTTCATTCTATTAAAGATGAAAACCTGCAATGGCAAGAAAAAAATCAGGCGCAAGAAAACAAGCTAAAGCACAATCGTGTTTTAGCGTCTAAAACACTGGAAGCCGACTTAAAAAAGCGCAGTGTCCAGTTGGAACATGATATCAACTTACTAAGGACTAAAAATGAAACTGAACTCAGCATGTTCAAAACAAAGTGCCAGCAGGATATTAAAGATTACAAACAGTATCTAACCGCCCTAGACAAACTTAAAAGCTCCATTCAAAGCAGCTACAAACATCTACCCGAAGCGGTTGCCTTTACAATCCATCATCATGCGAAGCACTTGCTTAACCAAATGTGGGAAGCTAAAGACTACCAACAAAAACTGCACCATGAGATGCAACTGATTGATTTTATGACAACAGTACATGAAGAGGCCCGCCGATACCTGGAAGGCACCAGTAGTAACCCCTTACCTGAGAAAACCCTTAACTTGATTCAGAGTAAACACATTAACGCTGATCAAACCTAAGCTTATCCAGACTTTGTTGAGAGTAAATCAATACAAGATCACCGTTGATGGATAGTACTCTGCTCTTAACCATAACGGGCATGCTCTCAGGTGAAAAACGCTCAGAATAGACGTATCAATGTTTAGAGTAGGTGGTTACTGCTTTGCAGCAAACAAGTTCTTGTTTGCTTTAAAAGTGTCCTTGTTTACGCCATTTAGAGCAGTGAGAAACAACACTCTTTAAATCTAATTCCAAACCTTACAAACCACTCCGTTGCTCCTGCCCACTCTGCATCCCCTGTTGCCAAAGCGTATCAAAAATAAACTCTTTATAGCGTCTCTGAAAATCTTTATCGTCAGAGAACTTTTTAAATATCTCGGTTTGATTAAACAAATACCCAGCATATCTGGCTTGATGTCGAAGGTAGGCGGATATTTTGCTATGCCTAACACTATATGTAGTAGTCAGCACACGAAATCGGGAAGAGCCAAAATAATAATCGCCAATGGCGTAGCAACGGACATCAGTATCACTATCTCACCAGGAAAGCCATGCGCCTTAAACAACATCGCCAAAACAGGGACAATCACTAAACCTCCACCTATCCCAAATAGCCCAGCCAGGAAACCAGAGACTATCCCTAATAAAACACTCATCCAAACAATTTCTATCACACGCTACCTTAATATTATCGACCTGCCATTTAAGCTTTAACCTGAGGCAAACCAACCTTAGGACCAACTTATAACCGTTTTTATTTGTATTTAAGAGTGTGCTATTCTAACTTTAATTGAGTCCTTATCTAAATTATATCCATGGAAAAATATCTTGTTGGTGGCGCTGTTCGCGATCAGCTACTTGGACTGCCGGTTCTGGAAAAGGACTGGGTGGTGATTGGTGAAACACCCGAGTCTATGGTCAAGCAGAGCTTTCATCCTGTCGGCAAAGATTTTCCGGTCTTTCTTCATCCTATCAGCCATGAGGAATACGCACTCGCCAGAACAGAACGAAAAACCTCCCTCGGCTATAAAGGTTTTACAGTACACGCATCTCCTGATATTACCCTTGAGGAAGACTTAATTCGGCGCGATTTAACGATTAATGCGATGGCCATGACGCCAGAAGGAGACATCATTGATCCTTACGGTGGCCAAAAAGATTTACAGAATAAAGTATTCCGCCATATTTCTCCGGCTTTTTCTGAAGACCCTGTGCGGATCTTGCGTATCGCCCGTTTTGCTGCGCGCTTTGGGCATCTTGGGTTTACTATCGCAGAAGAAACCCTGTCATTAATGAAATCAATGGTCGAGTGTGGTGAAGTCGATGCACTCGTTCCAGAACGGGTTTGGGCAGAATTATTTAAAGCCTTAAAAGAACCCTCACCGGCAAACTTCTTCTATACGCTGAAGAACTGTTCTGCGCTGCAAAAAATTATTCCTGAGCTTGATTGCCTGTTTGGTGTTCCACAACCTGAAAAATATCACCCAGAAATTGATACGGGAATACATTCGCTCCTCAGTCTTGAGCAGGCGACGTTATTATCAGACAGCCCAGAAATAAGATTTGCCGCCTTAACGCATGATTTAGGTAAAGGACTTAGTCCAAAAGAATATTGGCCCAGCCACCACGGTCACGAGAAAAATGGCTTGCCTGTCCTGGAAGGTTTATGTTCCCGTTTGCGAATACCTAATACTTTTAAGTCACTGGCCATGCAAGTGATGCAATATCATACCCATAGCCATAAGGCTTTTGAGCTTAAGGCCTCAACATTAACCGATATGTTAAGCACATTAAATGCCTTTAAACCCAATAGTAGCCTACCGGCTTTTATTTTAGCCTGTATAGCCGATGCCAGAGGTCGAACAGGTTTTGAACAGGTTGCTTATCCACAAGCCGAGTTACTAAAACTCGCTGCAACAGCCGGGGCTTCCATAGACACGTCCACCGTACTTAATGGTGAACTACAAGGGGCAGAGATTGGCATAGCATTGCGCAATTTACGCATTAAAGCCGTTGCTGAGGTTATCAATCAGTATAAACCCATGTAAAATACAAACATTTTAATTAAATCTACTAAGCACATGCCTTCATTTGACATTATTTCTGAATTTGACACCCACGAAGTTAAGAACGCTGTTGATCAAGCCACTAAAGAAGTCACGACCCGGTTTGATTTTAAAGGCACAAACTCTAGCTTTGAGCTAACTGATGACAAATTGGTGATGATTTCAGAGTCTACTTTTCAATTACAGCAAATGTTCAGTGTAGTTTGTTCAAAACTAAGCCGACGCGGTGTAGATGTGGGCTGTATGGATGTGGGCGAAGCTAAAGGCAGCGGCAAGATGATGCGTCAGGAAATCACCCTTAAACAAGGTCTGGATTCTACACTGGCTAAGAAAATCGTTAAGTTGATTAAAGATAAAAAACTTAAAGTGCAAGCGGCTATTCAGGGAGATAAAGTTCGTGTTACCGGAAAGAAGCGTGATGACTTGCAAGAAGTTATCCAAATGTTAAGAGACGAAAAACTTGAAATGCCTTTACAGTATGAAAATTTTAGAGATTAGGCTTTTTTAGTCTGTTGATAAATAAAATAACCGATTAAGGTCACACTGAGCCAAACAGCCACTAGAGGCCCCACAATGCCATCATAGTGGCTGACTAAATACTGATAGGGTGAACTAAAATCAGTATTAAAGAGCTTTTTGCTCATTTTAATTTGCCAAACCCAACTGGTATGACACCCGATACATAAGCCCAGACTAACGTTAACTTGTGTCCTAAGCACGCCTAAAAATACGCCTACCATCAACAAGGCAACCACTGCACTCAAATGCTCGGGATCGACTACATTTCTAAACGCTTCACCCAACAAACTGAAACCACTTAATAGAGTCACATCCTGTATTAAAGGGTCGGCTTTGGCGCTTAAGAAATGCAAGCCAGCAAAATAAAGTGAGGTGATTAAAATAGCGATAGCAACCGGGAGCTTTCTTTTTAAACCCACCAGGACGATCCCTCTAAACAAAGATTCCTCAACTAATCCGATTAATAAAGCGACCCCTAAATTAAGCACCATATATCGAACTAACAAGAAAGGCGTCCAGTGCTGGGTTTCATCAATCACATTGATATTGAGAAAATACAGAACAATAAATACGGGTATCAATATGATAAGACCTAACCCAAACCCTTGTCCAAGCTGCTTAAAAAAAACGCTTCGTGGGGCATACCCTAATTCCGCTTTATCAATCTTTAAATAAGCCGTAAACGGAATGATACTTAGCAGAAGAAGTAATTGAGTGACCCGGGTGATAACTTGTCGATAAACGCTTGAATCATCCAGACTAATAACAACAAAATAAGCCAGGATAGCCGATAACGATAACGCCACGAGTAACACAAACAAGGGCACTAAAGCATAATAGATATAGCGCATTAGCTGGACTCCGCTGCAGAATTTATAGTTAAAGTAGAGACTCCAAAATCCCCCCACAACATCTGTACTGCCGCCAAAGCGGCTAAAGAAGCGGTTTCTGTTCTGAGTATACGATTACCCATGCGAACCGGAATAAAGCCAGCCGCTTTAGCTAAAACCCGCTCTGAGTCCGAGAAGCCACCTTCTGGTCCTGTTAATAGGGTCACTTGATTATCGATGGGTGCAAGATCTGCTAAAGTACTTACTGCATAAGGATCAAGAAAAACTTTTAAACCTTGTTGCTGCTTAACCCATTCGTGTAAAGACTCTATTTCTGATAACTCAGGCAAGCTCGTTCTGCCACTCTGTTCGGCCGCATGCTGTACTATTTTTTCCCAATGGATTAAGCGCTGAGATTTCTTTTCGCCTTTGAATTGTACCTGGCAACGTTCAGTGATTAATGGTGTCATAAAATTAACCCCCAGTTCAACCGCTTTTTGCACAGAAAAATCCATTCTGTCGCCTCTTGCAATCCCTAACCCTAATGTCACCTGTAGAGGTGATTCTACACTGCGTTCTATCCATTGGCTCAGGCTAATCAATACGGTTTTTCGACTGACTTCTACCAGCGTACCTAAGTATTCTCCACCCGTTCCATTAAATAAAATAATCTCGGCATCTTTTTTTAGACGCAAAACGGTTCTTACGTAATGACCGTTTTCTTCATCCAGTTCTAGGGTCTTACCGACCGTTAAGGAAATGGCAGTATATAATCTGGAAACTCGCATATTAATCTTTGACTGCTTGCTGTATGCCGTCCCAAGCAACGTCTACCAACATCAGTAACTGCTCTTCAGTAATAATGTAGGGCGGCATAAAATAAATCACATTACCTAAGGGACGAAGTAGTACCCCTTTAGATAAGGCGTATTGATAAACCCGTTGACCTCGCCGCTCCTGCCAAGGGTAAGTCTCTCGGGTGTGTTTGTTCTTAACCAGTTCAATAGCCACTATCATTCCGGTTTGCCTGACTTCAGCCACATTCGGATGCTCATTAAAACGAGCAGCTATTTTAGCCATAAAGGCTGCAAGCTGACTATTATTCTCTAGAATCGGTTGTTGCTGAAAAATCTCTAGCGTTGCCAGCCCTGCCCTGCAAGCCAAGGCATTACCGGTATAGCTGTGTGAATGTAAAAAGGCAGTTAAGTTTTGATAATCATCATAAAAGGCTTGATAGACCTGATCTGTTGTTAACACAGCCGATAAAGGTAAATATCCGCCGGTTAACCCTTTGGATAGACACATAAAATCAGGGCTGATCTCAGCTTGTTCACACGCAAATAAAGTCCCTGACCGTCCAAAGCCCACTGCAATTTCATCTGCTATTAAGTGTATATTGTATTTATCGCAGGCGGCACGCAGTAATTTTAGATAGATGGGATCATACATACGCATACTACCCGCACATTGAACTAATGGTTCAATAATGACGGCACAAGCGGTTTCAGCATGGCGTTGCAACACCTGCTCCATTAATGCAAACCGGCGAATAGAATAATCCGCCCATGATTCACCGGGCTCACGGTAATAACAATCCGGCCCCGGCACGGTAATAACATCCATTAATAGAGGCGCGTAGGTTTCTTTATACAGCGCGACGTTGCCGACCGCTAAAGCACCTAAGGTTTCACCGTGATAACTGTTTTCCAGGGTGATGAATTTGGTTTTGTGAGTTTGGCCTTTATTACGCCAATAATGAAAACTCATTTTGAGGGCCACTTCAACAGCTGCCGAACCATTGTCCGCATAAAAACAACGGCTGAGCCCTTTTGGACTTAGTGCAACCAGTGCTTCGGCTAATTGAATAGCAGGTTCATGCGTAAAACCAGCGAAAATAACCTGCTCCAGAGTATCTAACTGATCCTTTAAAGCCGCATTGATATGAGGATTGGCGTGCCCAAACAGATTAACCCACCAGGAACTAATGGCATCCAGATAACGATTACCCTCAATATCTTCCAGCCAAACGCCCTGACCTTTCTTTATTGGGATAATCGGTATGTTTTCATGATCCTTCATTTGTGTACATGGATGCCACAACACCGAAAGGTCACGCTCTGCAAGCGTCTGGTTAGTTGACACCATGAATCACTGATCTGAAAAACAACAGTGACAAGCTACTAAGCCGGTCATTAGCCTTCATTAGTTTCACGCCTTACTATTTAATCTTTCTAATATAGCAAGCGTAGGTGCGGATTGGTTCATCGTATAAAAATGCAAACCTGGAGCACCGTTATCTAATAGTCGCTGACAAAGAGTACTGACCAGTTCCAGTCCGAAAGCCTGCACTGATGCTCTGTCATCACCAAAACCTTCCAGTCGTTTTCTCATCCACCGAGGGATATCAGCCCCGCACATTTCCGAAAATCGAAATAACTGCGTGTACTGGGTAATTGGCATAATACCGGGGACGATAGGAATAGTTATGCCATTCTTCTCACAGTTATCGATAAAATAAAAGTAAGCATCAGCATTATAAAAATACTGTGTAATCGCAGCATTCGCACCGGCCTCTACTTTACGTTTGAAATTTTTAAAATCTTCCGCCGCACTGGTTGCTTGAGGATGAACTTCAGGATACGCCGCCACATGAATCTGGAAATAATCGCCTGTTTCCTGACGAATGAAGTCTACCAATTCATTGGCATAACGAAATTCACCTGCAGAAAGCATCCCGGAAGGTAAGTCCCCTCTTAACGCAACAATTTTGGCAATACCTTTATCCTGATAATTTTTGAGAATAGCACGAATATTGTCTTTGGTAGAAGCCACGCAGGACAAATGCGGTGCAGCGGCTACGCCCTGAGATTGTATATCTATGACTGTATCTAGCGTTTTATCACGAGTGGAACCGCCAGCACCGAAAGTAACAGAAAAGAAGTCTGGATTAAGCTTTGCTAACTGGGTATGAACGTTGTGTAAACTGATCGCACCTTCTTCGGTTTTAGGTGGATAAAACTCGAAACTAAACAATTGTGGATGGTTCTTTTGTGATTGCATTTTGATCTCGCTAACGGGGATAACAGTTCACTCCCTATGAACCTGATTAACACAAGGCTGCCATAAAGACACTGTGATTGCGTCTTTATGGCTTATAAGAATAAACTTGAGTAATCTGTAATAAATCAATAACGATAATGATCTGCTTTATAAGGTCCCTCAACAGGTACATTGATGTACTTGGCTTGCGCCTCTGTTAAAGTCGTTAACTTAACACCAATTTGCTGTAAGTGTGATCTGGCTACTTTCTCGTCTAATATCTTAGGTAGGATATACACTTTATTTTCGTAGCTGGCCGCATTTTTCCATAATTCTATTTGCGCCAATACCTGATTACAAAATGAATTAGACATGACAAAACTGGGGTGACCCGTCGCACAACCTAAATTGACTAAGCGTCCTTCGGCTAACACGATTAAGCGTTTTCCATCAGGAAAGATAACATGATCCACTTGTGGCTTAATGTTTTCCCATTGATATTGACGTAAGGAAGCAATTTCAATTTCAGCATCAAAATGACCGATATTGCAGACAATGGCTTGATCTCTCATAGCCAACATGTGCTCATGAGTGATAATGCTAAAGTTACCGGTGGCTGTAACAAAAATATTAGCGATCGGCGCCGCTTCTTCCATTGTCACTACACGATAACCTTCCATGGCTGCTTGTAGTGCACAAATAGGATCGATTTCAGTAATCAAAACCGTTGCACCTAAGCCACGTAAGGACTGGGCACAGCCTTTACCGACATCACCATAACCACAGACCACCGCTATTTTACCGGCGATCATCACGTCAGTAGCACGCTTGATACCATCCACTAACGATTCACGGCAGCCATACAAATTGTCGAATTTTGATTTAGTAACTGAATCATTGACATTAAACGCCGGTACTTTTAATGTGCCTTTGGCAACCATTTCGTACAGACGTAATACACCCGTGGTGGTTTCTTCTGACAAACCTTTAACATCAGCCATCAACTCTGGGTATTTATCATGCATCATCGTGGTTAAATCCCCGCCATCATCCAGAATCATATTAGGTCGCCAGCCATTAGGCCCTTCTATGGTCTGAGCAATACACCACTCGGCTTCTTCTTCCGTTTCGCCTTTCCAGGCAAACACGGGTATTCCCGCAGCTGCAATAGCCGAGGCTGCATGATCTTGAGTAGAGAAGATGTTACACGATGACCAACGGACTTCAGCACCTAAAGCCGTTAATGTTTCAATCAATACCGCCGTTTGAATCGTCATGTGCAAACAACCAGCAATACGCGCACCTTTTAAAGGTTGTTCTTGACCATATTCTTCACGTAATGCCATCAACCCCGGCATTTCTGTTTCAGCAATATTAATTTCTTTACGACCCCATTCACCCAAAGCTATATCGGCAATTTTGTAATCTGGTTGGCTCATTCTATTTCCAGGTTAATTAGTTGTTTTAAAGTCCTGCGGCATCTTTCAATGCATCCACTTTGTCAGTTTTTTCCCAACTAAATGAAGCTTCGTTACGACCAAAATGGCCATAAGAGGCGGTCAGTTGATAAATAGGCTTCAACAAGTCCAGCATATTGATTAAACCTTTCGGTCTTAAATCAAAATTATCCCTAACAATCTGGACTAATCTATCTTCACTCAGCTTACCGGTACCAAAGGTTTCTACGCTAATGGAAGTCGGCTCTGCCACGCCAATTGCATAAGACACCTGAATTTCGCAACGCTCTGCTAAACCTGCCGCCACAATGTTTTTTGCAACGTAACGGGCCATATAGGCTGCTGAACGATCTACTTTTGAAGGATCTTTTCCAGAGAATGCGCCGCCACCGTGTCTTGCCATACCACCGTATGAATCTACAATAATTTTACGACCTGTCAAGCCACAATCACCTACTGGACCACCAATAATGAATTGACCGGTTGGATTGATAAAATATTTAGTATCTTTGTGTAACCATTCTTTAGGCAAAACAGGCAGGATAATCTCATCCATGACCGCTTCATGTAATGCTTTATTATCAATTTCTGGAGAATGCTGGGTCGATAAAACCACTGCATCGATAGCAACCGGTTTATTGTTCTCATATCTAAAAGTGATCTGACTCTTGGCATCTGGACGTAACCAGGGCAGCGTTTTATTTTTACGCACTTCTGACTGGCGCTTAACCAATAAATGAGAATAAGTAATTGGCGCAGGCATCAAAACATCAGTTTCGTTACTTGCGTAACCGAACATCAAGCCTTGATCACCTGCACCCTGCTCGTGATTTTCAGCCTCATCAACACCCATCGCAATATCAGAAGATTGTTTTCCAATCGCATTCAATATTGCACAAGTGTTACCATCAAAACCGATTTCACCATGATCATAACCAATATCACACACCACTTTTCTAACTAAAGCTTCCAAATCAACCCAGGCACTGGTAGTCACTTCACCCGCAAGTACCACCATACCTGTTTTAACCAGTGTTTCACAGGCCACTCGCGATCGTGGGTCTTGTGCAAGTAAAGCATCAAGTACTGCATCGGAGATTTGATCTGCGACCTTATCTGGATGACCTTCTGAAACCGACTCTGATGTAAAGCTGAAATTATTGCTCACGTCACCACCTTTTGTTATGTAAAAGCTAAAGACAAAAAAGGCTGCAAAAGCAGCCTCTTTATTTGAATGGTGGGCCCTGTAGGACTTGAACCTACGACCTGCCGATTATGAGTCGGACGCTCTAACCAACTGAGCTAAGGGCCCTTGTAACTATCTATTCACCGTCCAGAAAACATCTTAACTGCTCTGATCTGGAAGGGTGCCTCAACTTTCTTAAGGCTTTGGCTTCAATTTGACGAATACGCTCACGAGTAACATCAAATTGTTTGCCCACTTCTTCTAAGGTATGGTCAGTATTCATGTTAATACCAAAACGCATACGTAAAACTTTTGCTTCCCTAGCTGTTAATCCAGCCAACACATTTTGTGTTGATTCCCGCAAACCTGCTATTGTAGCAGCTTCAACAGGAGATAACACTTTAGCATCTTCTATGAAGTCGCCCAAATGAGAATCTTCGTCATCACCGATAGGTGTTTCCATTGAAATAGGCTCTTTAGCAATTTTCAACACTTTACGAACCTTATCTTCTGGCATTTCCATACGCTCAGCCAGTTCTTCGGGTGTTGCTTCACGTCCCATTTCTTGCAAAATCTGCCTGGAAATTCGATTCAGTTTATTGATCGTTTCGATCATATGCACTGGAATACGAATAGTTCTAGCCTGATCAGCAATAGAGCGAGTAATCGCCTGTCTAATCCACCAGGTAGCGTAAGTTGAAAACTTATAGCCACGTCGATATTCGAACTTATCAACGGCTTTCATCAAGCCGATATTGCCTTCCTGAATCAAATCCAGAAACTGAAGTCCGCGATTAGTATATTTTTTAGCAATAGAAATGACCAACCTCAGATTCGCTTCGATCATTTCTTTCTTAGCACGCCTTGCTTTAGCTTCGCTGATTGACATACGGCGATTAATGTCCTTTAAGCCATTAATCGTTAATCCGTATTCTGCTTCAATTTCAGCTAGAATTTTTTGTGCTTTTCTTAACTCTTTTTCCCTTAGCTTCAATGCTTCTGAATAACTATGCCCGCCGTTCAAATGGTTATCCAACCACTCCGAATTGGACTCATTTTCGGTAAATGAAGCAATAAAATCTTTACGCGACATAGCCGCATCTTTAACAAAGATATCGAGAATCAACTTTTCTTGTTCACGGACTGCCGCTACCCCATTAGGGATAATATTTGTTAGTTTCTTCAGGTACTGAGGGGTCCATTTAAATTCCATGAACAATTCAGCTAAAACTTCAAAAGCATTCTCCGTTTTTTCACTGGTATATCCATATTTTTTGATAGCCGATGAAGCCACCTTCAATTGCTTTCTTAATTCTTCAACCTTTTCCAGAACTTCTTCATGATTAATACCTTTCAGCTCATCTTCAACTGCAGCTACTTCTTCAATACTATCGTTCAACGGTAATGCAGCAACCAAATCATCTGCATCACTTAAATCAACAAAACCAGATATTAAATCAACAAGCCTAACTTCACCCTCTTCATTCGATATATTATCAAATGAATTCAAAAAATCTTCAACAACAAAACAAGACCTGGAAATAGACTTTACCAGTTGCTGCTGCCCTTCTTCAATACGTTTGGCAATTTTTAATTCATCTGCCCTTGTCAGCAACTCAACTGAACCCATTTCACGCATATACATACGCACAGGGTCTGTGGTCCTGCCAAATTCACTATCAACAGACGCAAGCGCAGCCACTTCTTCTGCGTCTTCATCATCTGTAGTGACCGCTGCTGAATCAGTTATGAGTGAGTCTTCATCAGGTGCTGTTTCATAAACCTGAATGCCCATCTCATTTATCATGCTAATGATATCTTCGATTTGCTCCGGGTCAACAATATCGCTAGGCAAGTGATCGTTAACTTCGGCATAAGTCAGGTACCCCTGCATTTTGCCTTTAGCTATCAATTGTTTAAGTTGAGACTGTTGCTGTTCTTGATTCATTATTTACTCACTAAATAATCTGCTTCGCATGACTATATTTAACGGGTGATTATACTATAATATTGTATCAAATAATTAAATTATTTAATAGCCAACATATTAACCAATGCGGCTTGTTCTTGCGCATCCAAACCATGGCACCGCGCTTTAGCTTCTAATCGCGTAATACTCGCAATACGCGCCTGCTTAAGCAGACTATCTAAAGCATCAGAAAAAACCTTTTCTATCTTATCTTCGGGCGTATAAGCATCTAGCAACGCCAAAGCCGTTACCAGTTTCTCTTCAGGCGTATCTCTGTAGTGCTCTATTAAAACAGCAGTATTTACAGATTGCTTATCTAAAATAACGCCAAGAACACTCTTAAATAACTCAATACCCCGAAACTCCAAGCCAGTCCAATCAATGTCCTTTTGCTCGACATTCTCCGCCAAAGCTGGATGCTGCAATAACAAAGCAATTGCAACACGTGCCGACGAAAGCCGATTAAACTCTTGTTGCCGTGACTGATATGAACTGACTTGCGGTGGCGCTAATTTATTATCAGCACTGTTTAAAGACGCCATACCCGATAAATCCTGAAGGCGGGAAAACATCATCTCCCTATAGGTTCCTTCTGGTAACCGCTCCAAATAAGGCTTCGCCTTACTGATCAACTGAGATCGCCCCTCTACCTCTGAAAGATTTAGCCCGCTAGCAACATAATCAAAAAAGTAATCTGACAACGCCTGAGCAGATCGCATTCGATTTACAAACCCGTCAACGCCTTCTTCACGCACTAACGAATCAGGATCATGCTGTGGCGGCAAAATCATGATGCGACAAGAACGGCCTTCTTTTAAGCTTGAGAACGCCGACTCCATAACCCGCCAAGCCGCTTCTCGTCCCGCCCTGTCCCCATCAAAGCAAAACACCAACTCAGATGAAAAACGAAACAATAAATCAAGGTGCGCTTGAGATGTCGCTGTCCCTAGAGCAGCAACCGCATAATGAATCCCATACTGAGCCAGAGCGATAACATCCATATAGCCCTCTACAATCAATATCCGCTGAGGCTTTGAGTTTTTAGCCAAGAGCTCATATAACCCATAAACTTCCTTGCCTTTATGAAACACGGGAGTCTCAGGTGAGTTTAAATATTTTGGCAGCGAATCATCCAGTACTCGCCCTCCAAAACCGACAATCCGCGAACGCTTATCCCGAATGGGGAACACAACTCTGGATCGAAATCGATCATAAACTTGCCCATCATCCTTAACAACCAACAATCCCGCTTCTATCAACAACTTCTGATCAAAACGCTCAGACAAACAACTCCATTTATCCGGCGCATAACCCAGCAGGAAGTCTCTGGCAATCGCACCCTTAACTTGGCGGGATTTAAGATACTCAATAGCCTTAGGTGTTACTCGCAGTTGCTCAACATAAAAAGCAGCCACTTGCTCCAGTACCTGATAAAGACTATTTAAATCTTCTTTCTTTGACGCATCTGCAACATAAGCTGCCTGCTCTCGCCGTACACTAATACCGGCAAAAGCGGCCAGATCTTCAACCGCCTCAACAAAGTCAAGATGACTAAAATCCATCAAGAAACTAATTGCATTCCCACTGGCACCACAACCAAAGCAATGAAAAAACTGCTTATTGCGATTAACAGAGAAACTAGGCGATTTTTCTACGTGGAAAGGGCAACGGGCCACATAATTTGCACCCGTTTTCTTTAGAGGAACATGCGAATCGATTAAATCGACTATATCAACTCGCACCAAAAGCTCATCAATAAACTCTTTAGAAATTCTACCGGACACTTTACCCGGACCCAAAAAGTTACCCAGCTAGCGCTGCCTTAATCTTGACACTGACCACAGACATGTCGGCTCGACCTTGCATTTTTGCTTTTAACAAAGCCATTACCTTACCCATATCTTTAATCGACTCAGCACCCGACTCAGTCACTGCCTCGCTGACCATCGCATCTATTTCCTGCTCAGTTAGCGCTTGAGGCAAAAAATCCTGAATGACAAGAATTTCAGCTTCTTCAATGGCAACCAGGTCATCCCTGCCTGCTTCTGCAAATAGCCTTATGGACTCACGACGCTGCTTCAGCATCTTATCAAGGGTCAATATGGTCCGCTCATTATCAAGCTGAATACGCTCATCAACTTCAATCTGTTTTATCGCAGACAAAATTAAACGAATCACACCTAATCTTGCTTTATCGCCCCCCTTCATAGAGGCTTTCATATCTTCCTTGATACGATCCGTTAACAAATCCATCACATTAACCTAATGTTAAAGTACTGGACGTCCACGACGTAAGTTTTTTAATGCATAACGTTCACGAGCTAATTTCTTCAAGTGACGTTTAACTGCTGCTGCACCTTTACGCTTACGCTCTGCAGTTGGTTTTTCATAAAACTCACGGCGACGCACTTCTGCTAGGACACCTGCTTTTTCACAAGCACGTTTAAAACGACGGATTGCAATATCAAATGGTTCGTTTTCTTTAATTTTTACTGACGGCATTATATGATTCCAATTATGTTAATATTGTGTGTATAAGGACATTTACTATCCACTGAACAAACAGAACCCTTAATTATACATTCACTTTCCAATTTTTCAAAAATCAATGTACGTTTTAGGCATAGAAACTTCCTGCGATGAAACAGGTGTCGCCATTTATCATGCAAATAAAGGTTTAATTGCACACAATTTATACAGTCAGGTCGACATGCACAGTGAATATGGCGGCGTAGTTCCAGAACTCGCTTCCCGTGACCATATTCGTAAATTGGTTCCGCTCATCAAACAAACGTTACTCGACAGCCAGCTTAATAGCTCGGATATTAATGGCATTGCTTATACGGCAGGCCCTGGGCTTATGGGCGCTCTATTAGTCGGAGCAGCCACCGCCAGAAGTCTGGCATGGGCCTGGCAGATTCCTGCTATTGCAGTACACCACATGGAAGGCCATTTACTTGCCCCCATGCTTGAAGAACATCCACCCGCATTCCCTTTTATTGCCTTATTAATCTCGGGCGGCCACACGCAACTCGTCAAGGTTGAAAATATCGGTCACTATGAATTATTAGGTCAGTCACTGGATGATGCTGCGGGCGAGGCTTTTGATAAAACTGCAAAAATGCTTGATTTAGGCTATCCTGGAGGCCCTAAATTATCTACACTTGCCGAACAAGGCACTCCGTTAATCAAGTTTCCGCGCCCGATGACCGACAGACCTGGTTTGGACTTTAGCTTTAGCGGTTTAAAAACATTCGCGCTTAATACCATTAGTGCTTCAGATAAAACCATACAAGATAAAGCCAATATTGCCGCCTCCTTTCAAGAAGCCGTTGCTGACACATTGAGCATTAAATGCAAACGGGCATTACAGCAAACAGGATTAAAAAGACTCGTCGTTGCTGGAGGTGTTAGCGCTAACAAACAGATTCGAGCCACTTTAACTGAAATGGTAAATAAGGAACATGCGCAAATTTACTTCCCTCGCCTAGAGTTTTGCACTGATAACGGCGCAATGATTGCTTATGCAGGATGCCAACGCTTACTGGCCGGAAATCAGCAAAATCTGGAAATTTTTGCTCGTCCACGCTGGCCTATGAATGAGTTAGCTGAAGCTTAGGTTTTCTCTCTACGACAGCATGATAGTCAGTGCCTTGTTACGCTCAGGTTGTGTGCTTTTATATTCGGAAGATATCCAACACAATCAAAAAATCAATGACCAATTGCTGATCAGCAACCCTTTTCCGTGAACTCCTTTGAAGTCATCAATTTAAAACCTGATACAGACCTTAATGAACAGTCTGCTATGATTTTTTAGCATCCTGCTACTATTAATATGCATCTAGCAGAAACGATGGATAACAGGCCCACTCTATAACTCAGCTTGAGCAAGCTTATTTAGCACTAGACAGTCATGGCAGGCTGTAAATAATGACTTTTGATCGGTGTAATAATGGGTTGAAGTGCTGGCACTTTATGCTGAAGTACTGGAAAAGCCCACTTGATGCGTGCAAAGGGATTGCCGATCGCTAAGAACATACATTGGAGCGCTGGCCCAACCTGTTAGAGTGCTGGAAAACTATTTTTAAGTGCCAAATCGTTATAGAAATTGAGGGACTATGATTATCTAGTGCCCTGCTAACCTTTTACAGCGCTGTAAAAGGTTAGCAGAGCGCTGAAAAAGGGAGGTTGTTGGGGTGCTTGGGGTATTGAGGAGCTAGAAAACATCGGCTTAGCGCCCGACCAGGTTGCGCTAGCACCCGGCTAGCTAATCTTAGCGCTGAGATATGATGGTTTAAAATTATTTATAATGGCTGAGTGCTAGCCAGGAGTAGGGGAGCGCCCCTCAACAGTAAAAAATTAGTTGACCCATTGAATTTAGAACTAACTCAGTAGGCTTATGAATAACTATAGGCTTATTTACTCAAACTACAAGGTAAATAATTAATTTATTTAAAAGCACTAACGTTTAGTGAGCATTTCTTTAAACTTGGTGGAGTTTAAAAAATAGTAATATTCAAGATTAGAGGGATTGCAATCAGGTAACCGCTTTCTTAACCTATATGCATTTTTACATAGTCGTAACTGATGTTACGCAGCCTGTAATTTCCGTAACTCTTCATAGGCTATCTTGTTAGCCTTGAGGAATAACTTGGTTCGTAGTGCAAAATGATTAACCTTGTGTTTTATCTTCAAGCATTCCAGCTTGAACACCGCATAGAT
>CAIPPE010000221.1 GCA_903866825.1 uncultured Methylococcaceae bacterium | reverse complement strand
TATTGGAGGCGCATCTCAATCTGTCACATCCCTTGATCAAGCTTTCCAAAGCCATTGACTGGCAAGTCATCGAGAGTACGTTTGCAGCTCACTGTGTTTCTGCTTGTGGCCGCCCAGCATTGCCTCCCAGACTGGTGGCAGGCCTACTCTATCTACAGCATGCTTTTGATTGCTCCGCTGAGATGGTGGTGAACACTTAGATTGAAAACCCGTATTGGCAATACTTCACTGGTGAGACTTACCTGCAAACGCAATCCCCCATTGACCATCGTTGCCGCGCACAAACTCTCTGTCCTCTCACTAGCATCTGTGAATAAAGTCATTGTCGATACCACTGTCATGCCCAAAGCCATGGCCCACCCCACAGACAGCCGCCTCTTAGAGAAAAGCCGTCAACATTGAGTGAAATTGGCTAAGGACAACAACATCACCTTGGCTCAGAACTATCACCGCCAGGCCCCCAGGCTCGCTATACCAGCTGGCAGGTACGCCCATGCCAAGCAAATGACCAAAGGAAATCCCTTTAGGGACAAAAGAATGCGTACTACCTTAAAAACGCTCAAGACTGGCGTAGGCAGAGTTCATCGAGAAGTGGAGCGCAAGCTTGACCCATTGCCGGACAGCGTCAGACCTCAAGCCCAGACGCTTTTAGCCAGAGTGGCTCGCATCCTCATCTAACAGCCCAAAGACAAAAACAAACTTGATGCACTGCATGCCCCTAAGGCGGAGTGCATCTCCAAAGGCAAGGCGAGAACTCCGTATGCGTTTGGCGTGAAAGTCTGTGTTACAAGCACTCTGAAGGAGGGTTTTGTTCTGGGGGCCAGATCCATGCCTGGCAATCCTGATGATGGTCACACCTTAGAAGAAGCAATAGAGCAAGCGAGCCTCTTAGCTGAGCAAAGACCCAAAATAGTGATCGTGGATCAAGGCTATCGAGGCGCTACCCTAGAAAACATCCAGATATTGAGATCAGGCCAGCGCAAAGGCGTTACTAAAACACTGAAGAACATGATTCTACGGCGCAGTAGCATTGAGCCGATCATAGGTCATATGAAGATGGACGGCAGATTAGGCAGAAATCCCCTCAAGGGGGAGTTGGGCGATGCACTGCATGCCGTATTGTGTGGGGCTGGCCATAACATCAGACTGTTACTCAAGAAGCTGAGGCTTTTTTGTTCCTTATTTTTATCATTGCTACTCAGAAATATATTGGCGGTAATGAAGCAAAATCAGCTCGCACATCAAGCGGTGTTCTGAAAAGTGAATTATTCAGGGCGGACTAATTAGGAATTCTGATTTAAATCTGTCTTATGTATCGAATTAAGTTCGTCGGTGCCTAAACCTTTCTTTTCAAAAGCTACTGATCATTGGAATAAGTAATAAAAATTCTATTTTCAGGAATTAAAGATTTTCCTGAAACATGGGTTTTCTAAGGAAACTTTGAATACTTCAGTAAATCCTACTGCCGACGATCCAATTAAGTATCTGAATTTTCAACAACGGGCACCTCGGCAACTATTGGAGATTTTCGACTGACAAGGTATTTAACACCCTTGCTCCCAGAGTTTTCGGTGTGGATCTGGTTGGCGAATAAATGGAATATATCGCCAACCAAATAAATAGTTTTAATACCGCCTACATTGATATCAATTTGTCCATCCAAAACAAGCGCTTTAGCTTCATAGGGGTGGGAATGTAAATCCATAAAAAATGGGGGATCTCGGGTCACCACTACTGGGGTTGGAAACCCTTCTTTTTGAAGTCCATCTAAAAATACATTTTGATTCATTGACTAGACAACCTTTTATTAAGGCTACATTGTAACGGCGCCATTGCTGATTACGCCACCAACTGCTTAATTCAAAAACTGACGGATCCAATCTACATAAATAGCATCTAAATCAAGCCATTTTGCAGTTCTAAGGCCGTATTTCAGATGCCATGGAAAATTCACCAAAATTGAATTGCCAGCCCGTCTCACCAGATGCATATACTCTGGCTTATTTGGCTTCTGATATAACTTGATGATTTGCATTTAGCCTCCTCATGCCAAATAGTTGACCTTAATAAGGAGTTCACTGCCTTTTGATGGGTCCCACCTTAGGTTGTCCATTAAAAAACAATGATTGGCAAACACAATGGATTGCCGGCGCTGCCAATGTATTAATTTTCTTTTTTTGCCGAAAAGACGACTTGTTCCAATGTATCGCTTTAGAAGCTCGGATCGGTCACTAAGAATTGATATTTTTTTAAGTAATACCTGCTACTGTTGATGACTTGCATTGGTGCTTTTGGCTTGTAAATTGGTTATTTAAATACCTCTAAAGGCATCACGATGACTAAGCAAATCGACCTTCTTTCTGGCACCCATCCAGAGAAACGCGAATTTAAGCTTCACAAGGATATTTTGTGGAGCATCATTCAAAGCCAATCCGGTACGTTAGGTAAAGCTGTCCTTGAATTGGTGATGAATTCAATCGATGCTGGCGCTACCTCAGTTGACATTACCCTGAGCGGCAAAAATATTAGCGTAAGCGATGACGGCAAGGGTTTTACCAATCGCGGCGAGATTGAGCAATTTTTTGAAACCTTTGGCACCCCGCACACCAAGGGAGACGCAACGTATGGACGTTTTCGCATGGGGCGCGGACAAATTATGGCGTTCTCTAAAAATGACTGGCAATCAGGCAAATTTGCTATGCAGGTCGATATTAAGAATTGTGGCCTTAATTACAACCTCACCACTGGAAACGCACCAATTACTGCTTGAAGAACTTGTATTTATAGTTAAATATAGTAATATATATATAAATTCATATATACATTACTATATTTAACTAGAGATTATGGATCCAATCAGAAACCCCTTCTCCCCTGGCGCAGGCTCACCCCCTCCGGAATTAGTCGGTCGCGAGACCATTCTTGCTGATATCGACACCCTATTAGGACGCGTGAAGATTGGCAAACCGGAGAAAAGCTTGCTTTTAACGGGCCTGCGGGGCGTGGGGAAGACTGTGCTATTAAACGAGGTTGAACGCAAAGCGAGAGCTGTGGGCTATCGCATCATTAGTTTAGAGGCTCATGAGAACAAATCTCTTGGCGCATTACTTGCCCCAGAATTAAAGCGAATTTTGTATGATATTGATCGCCTTGCTGGCGCTGGGGATAAGGCAAGGCGTGGATTAGCTATCCTGCGAAGCTTTGTGGGGTCTATTAAAGTTAGCGTTGGAGAGTTGGATATTGGATTAGATATTGATCCTGAGGTAGGCTCAGCCGATAGCGGCGACATTGAGCATGACTTGCCCAACCTATTTGTGGCTACCGCTGAAGCTGCTCAAGAGCGCAATGCTTCAATTATCGTGTTGATCGATGAAATTCAATACTTCAATTCTAAAGAATTGGGTGCGTTGATTATGGCTATGCACAAAATACAGCAAAAGCAACTCCCCATGACTCTAGTGGCTGCAGGACTTCCAGTGCTACCCGGTCTTGCCGGCGATTCAAAATCTTATGCGGAGCGACTATTCGCTTTTCCGCCAATTGGCGCATTAAATAGGGACGATGCTTTTAGAGCAATTGCTGACCCAGCGCAAAAAGAAGGCGTGTCATTTACCGATAATGCTCTTTCTGAAATCTTTCGCTTAACCAAAGGATACCCCTACTTTTTACAAGAATGGGGTTATCAATGCTGGAAGATGGCTGATGCCAGCCCCATAACCTTAGATGATGTTCGCAATACCACCCCTACAGTCATCAATCGCCTAGATGAGAATTTTTTTCGTGTTCGTTTTGATCGCTTAATCCCCAGTGAAAAAAAGATTCTTTTTGCCATGGCACAACTTGGGCCTGGGGAACACCGCACTGGAGATATTAGCGCCAAATTGGGCGTCAAGCTCAATAGCATTGGGCCAGCTAGAGCAACATTGATTAAAAAAGGCATGATTTATAGCCCCGCTCACGGTGATATGGCTTTTACTGTGCCACTGTTTGATGAGTTTATGCTAAGAATGATGAAGTAATTGCATTGACCAAAACGTAACACAGGCATCCCTTATGGATGAATACCAAGATGACTCTCTGAGCCGCTATAACCGCAAAAAAGTTAATGGTTTATCTTGTGCTTACCCGCTAAGATGATAATGATTCAACTTTTAACCTGAATATTAAAATAATAAATGCGATTCTTTTTACGAAACCTCATTCTTGGATTTTTTGTAGGCTTTACCTTATTTGGGCTCTCTGCCTTTGCTGAAATACAGGAGGCTAACGATGCTTTAGGGCATAAAGATTATACGAAGGCATATCAAGAGTATTTGATATTGGCTAAGCAAGGTAACCCAGAAGCTCAAAATAATTTAGGTGTTCTATTTGCCAAAGGCCAAGGCGCCCCTAAAAGCGATCAAGAAGCGGTGAAGTGGTATAGACTTGCCGCCGAGCAGGGTGACGCGACCGCTCAAACTAATTTGGGGTCCATGTATATCAATGGGCGAGGAACACTGCGAAGCTATCAAGAGGCTTTAAAGTGGTATCGGTTGGCAGCACCTCAAAACAATGCAGAGGCTCAATTTTATTTAGGCAGAATGTATGACGATGGGCTAGGAATTCCTAAAAATTACCAAGAAGCTATAAAGTGGTATCGGTTGGCAGCATCTCAAGGCGATGCAAAGGCTCTAAATAGCCTAGGCGCTAAATATGGCAATGGTGAGAGCTTGGCTAAAAATTTTATTCTTGCCTATGTTTTATTTAATTTAGCTGCCGCCCAAGGCGATGAGATGGCAATCCAAAACAGGGAGAAATTAAATCTTTCACCAGAACAAATTTGGGTTGCTCAAAATATTTCATCCGACTTAGCCTCTAGCAAAGATTTTTTAAAAGTCTTTGACAGGTACTCCGGATATTCCGTTAAAAAATAAATATTAGCTTTGGAATTGTAAGACCCTCAATGCTTCATACCTTTACCAACATCGCACCTAAAAGAGCTTCCCTTTTGAAAATTCAAATTGCTCAATTAGCCTTGGTGACATTCTTTGCCTTCTCTTTTGAGGTGCAGGCAAACCCCACCGAATTTGATGTCGAAAACGCCCATGTCATTGTCATAAAGGCCGATACAATTTGGATTCCGGATCAGGCACAATCAAATACCTCTTTAATGTACATTGCGCAAAAACAGAAATTGAAGTGCCTTTCTTTGCGCTCTGTCGGACGTTTTTCAGTGCCCGACCAATTGCTTGATGATGTTAAAAATTCGCTTGGCAAAGAAGGCATCAAAGAATGTTCATTTCTTGGGGTCAAAATTCCACGCTTTCTACAAAAATTCAAATCATACGATCCAAGTGAGATTGCCACTCAGCTTAAGAATAATTCAGTTCAATTCAAAGCACTTGTAATTGAACAAGGCAACCCAGCAGAACTGCCTTTGAAGTATGAATCCAAAGATGACTCCAACATTGGCGGGGTCATCGCTGGGGTCGCCAGTGCGGTCGGTGAAATCGCATTAGCAAAGTCGCTTGGATCATCAACGCTCGGCGCGACTAGCGGGGTTATTGGCAGTGGATCGCCAATGAATATTGCAAACAAAGAAATTACAGATAAATTAGATGTAGCAAGCCTTAGGTTGGTAGGTCTGTATCCGATCGATTTTAATTTTTCTACTTATGAGCGAATTGATGGCTATTCATATGGCCAAAACACAATTCTCATTGCATATAAGAAGGATGCGCCCGATTCTGCCACTGTCCCAGCCCTCACCAAGGCAATGATCATGGCAGATTCCTTTGGCGAAACTATCGAGGATATTAAAAAGGCTAGATTGGAGGATTACCGACTAAGGCAGTCTATTTGGGATGGCAATCAATTGAAGTAAAATGCTACTGCGAACCTTGATCTGATTTCTTGCCCTTTGCCTCATCCCTTCTCTTGGCATTTTCCTTGGCTAATGCAGCTGAACCGTAGTACGCTGCGGTTACGCTAGTTCTACTATGGCCTAGTCGTTCGCTTACTTGTTGCTGCTTAATCATGAGGTCATCTTTACCCATTTGGTCGTTAGTACCGCCTAGAGTTGGGGGGATATAGCCAAGACGAAGGGCTTGGTCTTCGGAGTACTCGGCTCTTAGCCCGTGACCCGTAACACCACGATCTTTTTTGGTCATCCCCATTTTGCGCATGAGATAGCCATAGCGGTTGATATTCACCTTTAAATCAATTGGTGTGCCATCAACATCGCACCACCCTACTTTTTCACCTTTTTTAACAATCGTTTTGATGTATTCGATGATCAGGCGCTGCGCTGGGCTATCAATCGGAATGTTGCGGGCGCGATTACCCTTGCCCTGGCTTGGCAAAATGGCAATAGAGTTGATATTGTCTGTGACCCAAGGATCGCAGAGCAGGCATTCTTTCAAGCGGTAGCCAAAAGCCCATTCGAGACGGAGCATGCAGCCAAAACGTAAATCCATTGCATCTGCTCTGGTGATTTCCGCAACGACGTCAATATCATTCTCACTCCAGCTTTTGGATTCTGTTGCTGCAAAATGCACCTGCAGTGTTTTAGGGTCAACTTCAGGCAGGTAGTGAGCAAGGTCTTTGACCATTCCTTTTTTCCCAATCCATTCTG
>CAIPPE010000220.1 GCA_903866825.1 uncultured Methylococcaceae bacterium | reverse complement strand
TAATCATAACGTGAGTTATACAAAAAGAAGGTACTGAATTATGGAATCACCAATAAAGGTTCTATGGGGAAACATCGTTCATGCATTTGAAAATGCAGATGAATCTGCTTTGGATATGCATATACAAGCAACAAAATCAGGGAAATTGGCAAAATCAATAGCATATGATAACTGCAAAAAAAAAGTAAGAACGCCATTTGCTGACCTTAATACCAAGGAAATCAACATACAGGAAACATATCTGTGTCATTTGTGGTCATTTATATACTCTGTTTTTGTGATGTATGAAGAGGGAGTGCACAAGCAATTAATTAATAACACTTTTGATGGCGCGTTGCAGTTTGATACACCATTACTCAAAAGAGCGAAAAGCCTATTTGATTGGTCCGTGTTATTAACAAATGAATATTCAGATTGGGTTGAGGATTTACCAAACCCTAGAACACATAAAAATGAAAGAGAGAAATTCTACTCGGAAAAAGTTAATAGTATATTTCAAAATGCAGTTACATTTCTTATGTTTCATGAATTCGCACATTTAACGCAAAATCACGAATCATTTTTTTTGGGTATTGATGTCGGTAAGTTAAGTCAAGCTGAACTTTGCGAGAGAATACAGATGGAAAATGAAGCGGATCAGTTTGCATTTAGTATGCTAGTAAAAGAAACTGATGGTGAGAAACAGAAATGGGTAAATGGCCTTTCTGTATTGTTTGTTATGTGTTCTGCGCTCTTAATAACGCCGCGAGCAACGAGTGTTAAACAATTGACCCACCCTGACTTAGACAACAGGCTTCTCAATATACTTCTAAAGATGGATCTAAAAACTGATGAGGCCCAGTTCTATTGTTGGTACCTTTGTACATTTGCAGTTAGATTCTATCTTTTAAAACACCATATAGAATCCCCTGCTCGTGAGTATGATACAGCTCAGGAGGCATTTTTTTCTTACCTTGATGAGTTGGAAAAGGTCAAAAATTAGAAATGTATATAACAAGACAAATGCATTCGTACGCTAAAATACAGCGCTCGTTCTTCGCTCTGCTTTTGCTGCCGATGACTTATAACATTAGCTTTCTGAATTACTTATGGAGATGAAGGTGAAAATATCAGAAATAAATTCTCTGGATGATATTCAGGAGTATAGGAAATCATCCGATTTGATGCGGGATCTTCAAAAGCTAGTGTTTCCTTTAAAGTTTGAAGCTAGCACTGATGAAGAGCTTCTGGCTGTAATTAAGATTCTCAAAAATAAATGGGCGGACTTAATGATTGGGCCATTCATTTCAGAACAACAGGAATACATTTTCTATTTGACAAAACTAGAAGGCAAGCATAGGAATAAGGCTTTAGGACTAACAGATAAACATTACGACGACAAAAGTCTAGCCAAGAAATGGAAGAAATCTTTGGCTCAGAAAGTAGCTAGTGACAAAGGTGGGTCTGATGAAGCTTTAAAAGTATTATTTCGTATTTACGATGCGCTAGTGGATGATAATTTTGAGGACGAAAATGAGCGATGACAAAAAGAATGAGTTGGTAGTTCATTCTGCTTCAGAGCTAACGCTCAACTTCCCCGAAGCTAATCCACACATTTCTGAAGAAGATGCCAATAGAACAAGGATAGCAATACGCAAAAAAGGAGCATATACGCTTGACGGAAAGGCCTTTATTAACAAGAAGGCAATTCCAAGAATACTCGCCACAGATAACAATGGGGCTAACAGGTTTGTCAACGACCTTGATGATGAACAAAAGATGCAAAATGGCGAAGAAACACTTGTTTCAGTTCCTGCTGTTATGGAAGAAATATCGAAAAGAATTCAGTGGCCTATTGATACGATAAAAAGAGAGAAACTTAAGGATAATGAAAATTGTGTGGTAACTTTACGTGATGCGCCGGAACTAGAAAAGTATCGTGAAGTTCAAGAATCAAGAATTCGCAAAGAACTCCCTAGTTTGAAAAAGAAAAAGATTAAAGCTGAAAGTGTCACTGCTTGCCAAGTTACATCCCAGCCATTACAACTGAATGCCCATGCCCATCACATTTCAAGAAAAGCAGATAATCCAGATCAAGCTTTAGATTTAAGTAATATCGCAGTTGTGAACCCTGAACCTCATGATGAAATACATGAGGCTGGCGCAGAATCACCAGCAGAATTTTCAGCGCTATGTAAAGCAAAAGACTGGAATGACCCTACCAAAAGATAACAAACCACTGCACGCTGAAATTTTACTTGCTATGTTCCGAAAATCTCGTCGGGAGTAGCTTGTATATTTTTACATTTTCGGCTTAGATGCTAGGCTAAGAGTCTACTCGATAACTAACGTTTAACTCATTCGAATACTGTATATAGTGATTTGAAAGGATTAGGTGACACTTTAATATTGATAGCTATGGATAGGCATGTTAGTTCTCGGTTAGTCTCCTAGGGGTTTCTGAATGGCTGCTTTAGAATGAACGACCGTGACATCTATTTGAAAACGATGTTCATCTCTTTATGGCCGATAATTGTCTTTCAGTTTTTGCTTTTGTATCGACCAATTTACAGGAAGGACAAATTGAATCCATACTTTTACAGTATAATTCAAGCTATTTATATTTGCTTCAGCCTTCTAACCTGAATAGTCAGATGCAATCGGAACTGTTACTTCTGTCATTGCTAAACAAACGAACGACCAAACGTGATCACGCTTTATAATGTCATTTAGTTGGAAAAGCCATAGATTCCTAACTCACTTAATCAAAATATTCACCTATGACTGACTCTCTGCGTGCTCAATTAATTGAACTTGGCCCTGAACAATTAGCGGATGCACTATTGGAGTTATCTGATAGGTATCCGGCTGTCGCTGAAATTATAGAGGGATTATTAGCGACACCGGATGAAAATATTGAACGTTATAAAGCCAAGTTGGCGGATCTTAAACAGTGTGAAGACTTTGTATCCTGGCAAGAATTAGATGATTTTGCGTTTGAATTACAGCAACTGTTAAACGATTTGGAAAGGGGCGTAAAGGATCCTTGTGCAGGCGTTGACTTACTCGCCCAGTTTTTCGAAATAGATAAAGTCATTGTTCATCGTTGTGACGATTCAGGTGGATCAGCAACCGATCTATTTCTTTCTTCGGCAACTGACCTTTTCGTTTCGTTTGCGAGTCAATGTAATAATAAACAGGTCATCGCTGATCGGTTGATTAAGCTTAATGAAGAGAATGACTATGATCTTCGAGATAACTTGTTTGAGCGTGCTGGCGAATATTTGCCAGAAGCGACTCTTCGAACCCTGATTGATGAGCTTTGGATAAGAGCGTCACAGGCGGATAACGCTTATAAGGCGAGCCGTTGGCTCAAGGCGATTCAAGGCTTAGCCAAGCAATTGCGGGATGCGCCATTGTTCGAAAAAGCGAGGCTGGTACATGTACGACCTACTGATGTGCCGTGGTTTGATATTGCAAGGGTTTATCTGGAATGCGGAGACCCTCAAACGGCATTAATCAAATTACAGTTGATTCCTGATGATACCGAAAGCTTTAGGTCACATGAGCGTCAATTATTACTGTTGGCGGTTTATCGTGAGTTGGGTGACACTGAAGCTCAAACGAAAATACTCTGGCAGTTGTTTAATGCTCATCATAGTCAATCGACTCTTACCCCATTGCTTGACTGTATAGGGCATGATCAGCGCGAAGTGGTGGTTAACGAGACGATTAAAAAGATCGTTCTAGATCCTCAGCTTTCATACAACGACGCTGAGTTTTTATTGGAGGAACAGCGGCTTGATGAGTTGGAGCGCTATCTTAAACAGCGGTTTGATAAAATAAACGGGGAATCATACTACTGGCTGTTACCCATAGCTGAAGGGTTAGAGGCCGGTGGCAAGCTTTTAATGAGTAGTCTTATTTATCGTGCGCTGACTGACTCTATCCTCGCGCGTGCAAAGTCAAAGTATTATCATCATGGCGTGAACTATCTAAAAAAACTGGATCAACTCGCTCCACGAGTGACCGATTGGCAAAGTTGGATAACTCATGATACCTATCGGGCTAACTTACAGAAGAATCATAAACGCAAGACAGCGTTTTGGTCGAAATATTAACTGATTGAAGCAGTAAAGATTAAGTAAATCAGACTGTTTTTGTGTAAAGTATACGCAAAGTTATCCATCATTAAGCTCAAGCAATAAAGGCTTTAAGGAAGCGTTAACTTTGATAAATGCAATTTCAAGAAATATTTAGGAAAACCGTATGACTACACAACAAGCTAATACTGCTCATAGCCTCTATGCACTGTACGACACTTTACCCAATGAGGTTCAACAGGCTTTTCTAGAAGAATTGTTGCAAAAAAAACAGGATCAACTAGAAGATTTAGTTTTTGCTCTAGCTTGTAAGCAAGCTAAAGAAGAAAGTGAGTTTATAAGTGATGAAGAGGCCAAGGCTTTTATACAAAGCTTGGGCCAATGAATATCGAAATCAGTAAAAGCTTTGTTAAAGACACTCAAAAAATCACTGACAAACGTATTCTTGAAAAAATACAAAAGATTTTGCTTGAGAGCAAACAGATTGGAAGTTTAACTGAATTAGCGAATCTTGAAGAATTATCTGGCTTCTCAGGTTTTTATCGTATTAAATTCGACTATCGCTACCGCATTGGTATTTACTATGAAAAAGATACGATTCAGTTTTTGCGTGTGGGTAGTCGAGAAAGCTTTTATAAGAAATTCCCTTAATGGATAGAGATTAATTAGGGAGCTTAGATGTTGACGAATAAATATCAACTGATTATTTACTGGAGCCAGGATGATAACTGTTTTTTAGTTGAAGTACCTGAGCTTTCAGGTTGTATGGCAGATGGTATAACGTATACTGAAGCGGTTTTAAATGCTGAGCAAGTTATTGCAGAATGGATCGAAACCGCACACATGTTAGGGCGAAACATTCCAGAGCCACGAGGAAAGTTAATGTATGCATAAAGGACGGAATAAATTCTTAGACAAGATGAATTGGATGTTTATAGATGTTTTACGCACCGCATCTTTCCAGAAGGCTTCAGCTAACAGAGGAATGTCGCTGTAGTCGATGGATTCATTCGGCATTTCTGATAGAGTCTTTAGTTCAGCCTGTTGTTGTTCCATAAATGATGGCAGGTTGCTCAGGTAATATAACTTCGTATAATGTATATTATGTTAAATTAGTTGCTTTAATGCTTCTTGTAATGGTCATTTACTATTAACACCATAGAAATCTTTATACCATTCAACAAAATTATTAATTCCATGTTCCAATTCTGTATTTGGTTTGTAACCTAAATCATTGACTAATTCTGATACATCGGCGTAAGTGTCTGGAACATCTCCAGCTTGCAAAGGCATAAAATTTTTTATAGCCTGCTTGCCTAGGCATTTTTCCAAGGTTTCAATAAAAGTTAGCAAATTAACAGGATTATGATTGCCAATGTTATATATTCTGTAAGGAGCTAAACTTGATCCAGAATCAGGATTATGACCATCCCAAGAACTATTTGCTTTAGCAGGCTTATCGATAACCCTTATAACACCTTCAACAATATCATCTATATACGTAAAGTCTCTACGATGATTACCATAGTTGAATACATCTATTGGTTTACCCTGAAGAATATTTCTTGTGAACATGAAAAGTGACATGTCAGGTCTTCCCCAAGGACCATATACAGTAAAAAACCTTAAGCCAGTTGTAGGAATGCCAAAAAGATGACTATAAGTGTGCGCCATCAGTTCATTTGATTTTTTACTCGCAGCATATAATGAAACCGGATGATCTACATTATCATGAATAGAAAAAGGTATTTTGGTATTAGCACCATAAACTGAACTGGAAGAGGCATAAACTAAATGTTCGACTGCATGGTGTCTGCAACCTTCTAAGATGTTAATAAAGCCAACAATATTAGAATTTATGTAAGCATGAGGATTTGTTATTGAATACCTAACTCCAGCTTGAGCAGCAAAATGCATGACTTTCTCAAACTTTTCTCTCGTGAAAAGTAATTCGATTTCAGATCGTTCAGATATATCTAACTTTATAAACTTAAAGTTTTCAAAAACATTTAATTTTTCTAATCTAGCAAGTTTTAAATTTATATCGTAATAGTCATTAATATTATCTATCCCGATAACTTCATCACCACGTTCTAATAAACGTAAGGCAAGAGCTGAGCCAATAAAACCTGCAACTCCTGTTACTAAAACTTTCAACTTTCACTCCTAAATGAAATTACAATAATTTTTAATTAAATAAGCTTGCTAATTTAATGGTGAATTTTATTTACTTAACGCTCTACCACCAAGAATCGTAGCTGCATCATGAACCGATTCGGATAATGTTGGACGGGCATGGATAGTTCTTGCCAAGTCTTCACTGCTTGCAGAAAACTCAATTGCCAATACTGCCTCCGCTATGAGTTCTGATGCTTGCGTAGCAATAATATGAACACCTAAAACTTTATCAGTTTCTGCATGAGCAATTATTTTAACCAAGCCCTCAGCTTTATCTAAAGCTAAAGCACGAACAGTTGAACTCAAGGGAAAGATTCCAACTTTTATCGATTCACCAGCAGCACGTAAAGCTTGTTCAGTCTGACCAACCCATGCAATTTCAGGTTCGGTATAAATAACACTGGGCATATTATCGTAATTAATTACATTATCTATTCCAGCAATGCTCTCAGCGACGAAAATCCCCTCTTCTATTCCCTTATGAGCTAACATTGGCCCCAGTAATGTCAAATCACCAACTGCATAAACTCCAGGTAAATTCGTTCTACAATTTTCATCAACATAAACATAACCATTATCATCTAACAATAAGTCAGCTTCAGGGGCGGCTAATTCTGCAGTATTAGGTTTTCGTCCACAAGCTACGATTAGCTTATCAATACGTAGAGTATGGATGCCTTCCTGATCTTGATACTCAATAGTGACTTTTCTGTTACCTTTTTTTGCTGAAATCACGCGAGCACCCAAGCGTAAATCAAAGCCTTGGCTTTGAAATATTCGATAAGCCTCACCAGATATTTGCTGATCCAGTAAAGATAAAAAGTTCTCTTGTGCCTCAAGCAATACGGTTTCCGCCCCCAGCCTATTCCATATACTTGCTAACTCAAGCCCAACTACTCCGGCACCAATAATTGCCAGTTTTTTAGGTATGACTTCTAAATTTAAAGCAGTCTTTGAATCGATAATAAACTCATTATCTATTGGTGCACAGGACAATTTAATTGGTATTGACCCAGAAGCCAAAATTATATGTGTAGCCCTAAGTATGGATTTTAAATGTGAGTCTTCTGTAGTTATTTCAACTTGACGGTCACCCAAAAGTTTGGCTTTTGCCAAAATATGGTCAACCTTATGATGTGCAAATTGCCCAATCATTTTATGATTAATGTCTTCAATGATTTTATCTTTTCTTCGAATCATCTTAGGCATATCAATTGAAATATTTTCTGCACCTATACCATGCTTTGCTGCTTCATGAGTCAATTGATAAAATATCTTAGCGGAATCTAACAATGTCATAGAGGCGACACCGCCAGTATTTAGGTGAGAACCACCTAAGCGTCCATGGTTATTTTTATCGCGCTTATTATCAATACAAGCGGTTTTTAAACCAAGTTCAGCACAACGAACTGCGCTTGAGAAACCTGCTGGTCCAGCACCAATTACTATGACATCATAATGCGTTTGCTTTTTTAACATAATATTAAATGTTAAGTAAAAGATGAGCAGGAGCTTCCAAGCATTCTTTGATTGTGACTAGGAATTGTACTGCTTCTCTGCCATCAACTAAGCGATGATCGTAAGATAAAGCCAGATACATAATAGGCCTGATGACAATTTGACCATTTTCAACTACTGGGCGTTCTTTAATCGCATGCATACCTAAAATAGCACATTGAGGTGGATTAAGTATTGGAGTTGATAGCATTGAACCAAAAACACCACCATTGGTAATCGTAAATGTACCTCCTTTCAAGTCATCATAGCTTAATGTACCTGCCCTCGCCTTTTCTCCAAACGAAGCAATACTTTTCTCAATGCCTGCAAAATCCAGTTGGTCAGCATCATGTAAGACAGGAACAATTAATCCTCTTGGCGTACTCACGGCAATACCTAAATCATAATAACCATGGTAAATAATGTCACTTCCATCAATAGATGCATTGATGGCTGGAAAATGTTTTAAAGCCTCAATGGAAGCTTTAACAAAAAATGACATAAAGCCTAATTTAACGGCATGTTTTTGTTCAAAACGAGTTTTATATTGATTGCGAAGATCAATGACATTTTGCATATTGACTTCATTAAAAGTCGTTAGCATTGCCGCATTTTGTTGTGCTTGTAATAATCGTTCTGCGACTTTTGCTCTTAAGCGAGTCATTGCAACACGTTGTTCAGGTCGTAAACCTACGGCGACACTGCTATTGGTATCTATTGCCGTTTCTATAACCGATTTAGGGGCACTTACTGTCTTTTCAGGATCTGAAACAGTTTTTTGTGCAGTATTGGTAACCGATGCAGCAGGTGCAGGCGTCGGTTTATTTAGATGTTCTAAAACATCTGCTTTAGTTAAACGACCACTTTTCCCTGTACCGCTGATCTGTGAAGGATCTAATGCATTTTCATTGATCAGACGGCGTACTGATGGACTTAGTGGCAAATCCTCATCATTATTTGAACTATTAGGAGAAACAGATTCGACCTCATTTAAAACAACTGGTTTCGCATCACCCACTTCGACAATGGCTAGCAACTCGCCACTAGTAACAATAGCGCCGCTTTCTTTAAGAATTTGAGCAAGAATGCCAGACTCTGGTGCGGTCACTTCAAGTACAACTTTATCTGTTTCAAGATCGACAAGGTTTTCGTTTTTGGTAACCGAATCCCCTGCTTGTTTGTGCCAGTTAATTAGTGTGGCGTCAGAAACTGATTCGGGTAGGTTAGGGACTAGGACTTCAATGCTCATTTTATTTTCCTGAAGGATTGCCATATAAAGCTGCTTGTACCACAGCTTTTTGTTGTTCTATATGAACGTGAAATTTGCCTACAGCCGGTGCTGCAGATGCGTCACGACCCGCATAAGTAACACTTATGTTTGCTGATACATTATCTGTAAAATGGTGTTTGGTTTGGTACCATGCACCTTGATTTTTGGGCTCTTCCTGACACCAAATAAACTCTTTTAAATTAGGATATTTTGCTAATTCTGCTTTAAGTAATTTTTCCGGGAAAGGATAAATCTGCTCAAGACGAGCAATAGCGACATGCTCAAGCTTATCCTGGTTTCTTGTCTCTAATAAATCGTAATAAACCTTACCTGCACATAAAATAAACCGGGTTACTTTCTTTGAATTAAGTTTATCCTGTTCACCAATTACTGGTTGAAAATGGCCCGCTGTAAGATCTTCAAGTGTTGAAACGGCAAGCTTATGTCTTAGCAGGCTTTTAGGACTCATGACAATAAGCGGCTTACGATAAGGGCGTATTATTTGGCGACGTAATAAATGGAAGATTTGCGCAGGTGTTGTTGGATTACAAACCTGAATATTATGTTCAGCACAAAGCTGTAAATAACGCTCTAATCTGGCTGATGAATGTTCTGGCCCCTGCCCTTCAAATCCATGAGGTAACAACATGACTAATCCACATAAACGTCCCCATTTCGTTTCTCCTGAACTGATAAACTGATCAATAACCACCTGAGCACCATTGGCAAAGTCACCAAATTGCGCCTCCCAGATAACGAGAGTATTAGGTGTTGTTGTGCTGTATCCATATTCAAAACCTAAAACGCCTGCCTCGGATAAAAGCGAGTCGAAAATTTGAGCACTAGCTTGCTCCTTATCTAAATGTTTAATAGGTGTATAGGTTTTATTATGGATTTGATTATGTAACACAGCATGACGGTGAACAAAGGTTCCTCTGCCCACATCTTGCCCGGTTAAACGAATAGGATGTCCTTCTAAAAGTAGGCTCGCGTAAGCTAAATTTTCAGCAAATCCCCAATCCAGAGGTAAGGCACCTGCAGCCATTTTGCGGCGGTTTTCCATAACCTTGGCTACTCTAGGGTGCAACTCAAACCCGGTTGGCAATTTTTGCATTTTATCATTACAAAAGCGCAAATAATCCAGAGAAATAGCTGTCTTAGATGGCGTATCCCAATGTTTATTGAGAAATTTATTCCATTGATTCGTATAGGTATAGCCCGGATTTTTTAATACTGGCCTTGAAACAACTTGGCCGGCTTCAAGCAGTTTTTGATACTCCTGCTCCATTTCAATTGATTGTTGTGTACTAAGAACCCCTTCACTGATTAGTTTTTGAGCATAAAGCTTCCGGGTTGTTTTATGTTTTCGAATTTTTTTATACATGACCGGCTGAGTCGTCGCTGGTTCATCCGCTTCATTATGTCCAAGACGACGATAGCAAATAAGATCAATAACAACATCCTTATTAAAAGTCATTCTGTAATCAAGGGCTAATCGGGTTACAAAAATAACCGCTTCTGGATCATCACCATTAACATGGAAAACTGGAGCCTGAATCATACTGGCAACATCTGTACAATAAAATGTTGATCTGGCATCCAATGGATTACTAGTCGTAAAACCAATTTGATTATTAATGACGATATGTACTGTACCTCCCGTGTAAAATGCCCGGGTCTGTGACATATTTAAAGATTCCATTACAATTCCCTGTCCTGAAAATGCTGCATCCCCATGAATTAAAACTGGAACTACGGTATTTACACCGTCTTCTCCTGCACGATCCTGACGGGCTTTTACTGAACCCTCAACGACTGGATTAATAATCTCTAGATGTGAGGGGTTAAAAGCGAGTGTTAAATGTACAGGACCGCCCGGTGTTGATACATCCGATGAGAATCCCATGTGATATTTTACATCGCCGGATCGAGCCCCAGGTAATAAAGTAGAGGTTCCTGCAAACTCATCAAACAAAGTTGCGGGGCTCTTTCCCAAGATATTAACAAGTACATTTAAACGACCACGATGTGCCATCCCTATAACTATTTCTTTTACGCCCTTTTGTCCTGATACCTGTATAAGCTCATCAAGGATTGGGATAAGCGATTCACCTCCTTCAAGCGAGAATCGTTTTTGACCCACAAAACGATGGTGTAAGTAGTTTTCAATACCCTCGGCTGAGGTTAAAAGCTTTAGCAACCAGTGTTTTTTTTCTGCATCCAGATTTAACTTGGCTTGAGTTGTTTCAAGTCGATTGATCAACCAGCGTCTTATTTGAGTATCAGCAATGTGCATATACTCAGAACCGATACTGCCGCAATAAATTGCTTTTAAATTTGCAATAATATTACGCAAGGGCAATCGATCAATGCCCCCAAAAAGAGCGCCTGTGTCAAAAAGCGTATCCATATCAAGCTCAGACAGGCCATAGTATGAAGGATCCATGTCTGCTTGTGGTTGTACACTTTTACCAAGGGGATTATTGTTAGCTATTTGATGACCTCGCACCCGATAATGATTAATTAGTCGAGATACGGCCGCCTGTTTTTTTACACTTTCTTCAGTAAAACCCTGTAACTGGGCTAGTCTTCCTGGCGATTTAATAGCAAGTTGAGCAAAACGTTCAACAATCGGCGTATGAGCCGTTTCATAAGATGCTCCCTGTTGAATTTCTTTGAATTTTTTTTGCCAACTGGGTTCTACTGATTCAGGATCTTCCAAAAACCGTTCATATAAATCTTCAATGAAACTGGCATTGCTACCTTGTAAGGATGAAGAGTCTTGAAAAAGTTGAATCAGGTTACTCATTTGGGATTTCCAGTTATTCTACGGGATACAATTGTATATTTAAGTCTTGACAAAGTTTCTTGCCAACATTCTAAGAAAAATCGTTCGCTACTTGCTAAAGCGCTTTGATTGCTTGTGGAAAGAATACTATATTAGCTACATTAATGTCATTGCAAAAAGTAATAAATAAATTATAAACGCATTGTTGACTAATGACAGATTCAAACCTGATGATTACAAAAAAGCCCCATACGGGACTTTTTTGCTATCAAATGCTATGTGTGGCTTGTACCCGAAGCTATACGTTGCTCTCTTTTTTCACTTGATTTTTCTATTTTTGAAAAAACTCTTAGTATATCTGTAGCAGACAATATACCTACCAGCTTGTTATCTTTATCGACGACGGGTAAAGCCCCTATTTTATGATCAGCCATCAACGCTGCAGCTTCAGACACATAAGTGTCTGGGTTAACCGTAATAACACCACGACGCATGATATGTTGAACCTTTTGTGGCACAACATGCAGCTCCGCAGAATTTTTTTCATTTACGGCTTCAATGGCATTAGAATTGTTTTTTGGCCCTAGCGCCTTATATAAATCCCTGTCAGAAACAATGGCAATAACTTTGCCTTTTTCGACTACAGGTAAGTGCCTCACTTTTTCATAATGAATTAAAAAAAAGACTCGATCTATAAGATCGTGTTGTTCCACAGTAAAGACTTTTGTCTTCATTAAATCTTCTACGCGCATACTTTATTCTCCTGAATCCTAATTAACTATATAAGCGTAGAGAAATATTCATATTTTTACAAGTGATTAAACATGTTGTGTTATAAAATAAGCATCCACATTTTATGTTTAGTCATAAAAGCGAAGGGTTTTATTTTTTTGTAGCCACGTAAGTGATTGTAATAATTACATAACACAGGATTTGGCGACACATAGGAGTCATTATATGCGCATCATTTTATTAGGAAGTCCTGGGTCTGGAAAAGGTACCCAAGCTCAGTTTATTACGGAAAAATATTCAATTCCACAGATTTCAACCGGTGACATGTTACGTGCAGCGGTTCGTGATGGTACTCCACTTGGAATTGAAGCAAAAAAAATAATGGATGTGGGAGGCTTAGTTTCTGATGATTTGATTTTAGGATTAATTAAAGAACGTGTTACCTTACCTGATTGTGCAAATGGTTTTTTACTTGACGGATTTCCAAGAACTATTGCTCAAGCAGAAGGGCTTAGAAATATGGGCGTGAAAATAGATAATGTGATTGAAATAAACGTCGCTGATGAAGAAATCGTAACGCGCATAGAAGGCAGACGGGTTCATCCCCAATCAGGTCGTACTTACCACGTTAAATTTAATGGGCCTAAAGTAGAAGGAATTGACGACGTAACGGGTGAGCCATTGATTCAACGTGATGACGATAAAGAAGAAACTGTGCGTAAAAGACTCGCTATTTATCATGACCAAACTAAACCACTCGTTAATTTTTATTCAAATCCTGAACAACAAGTAAAATTTAATTCAATTTCAGGTGTTGGCACTGTGGATGAAATCACCAGCAAAGTTTTTGAAATTCTTGGTTGATTATATATTTTTAACACGGTTCGTCGTTTTATATCTCCAGCCCCAAGGTAATTTAATTTAGCTGATTTTATTTGCATCAGCTTTTTATTGGATCTGAAGAAGATTAGCTTAAATAATGTCGTTATTTAAATTTTAATAAGAAGGTATTTATAAATGAGTAAAGTTTATAACGTCGCTGTTGTGGGTGCGACGGGGGCGGTAGGTGAAGCTATGTTATCCATTTTGGAAGAACGTAATTTTCCAGTTGGCGAAGTATACGCCTTAGCAAGTAGCAATTCAGTGGGTAAACGAATTCCTTTTAAAGGGGGCTCTTTAAGAGTTGAAGACTTAGCAACTTTTGACTTTTCTAAAGTACAAATTGGATTGTTTTCACCGGGCGCATCAGTATCCGAAATATATGCACCTATTGCAGCAGCGGCAGGTTGTATCGTTATTGATAATACCTCACAATTTCGATATGAGGATGACATTCCTCTTATTGTTCCAGAAGTTAATCCTGAAAAAATAGCAGATTATAAAAATCGGGGGATTATCGCAAACCCCAATTGCTCAACGATTCAAATGTTAGTTGCATTAAAACCTATCCATGATGCCGTTGGCATCACTAGGATTAATGTATGTACATACCAAGCTGTTTCTGGTACCGGGAAAGAAGCAATTGAAGAATTAGGCACACAAACCCTTAATCTTCTCAACCTTCAGCCTATTTCAGCAACTGTTTACCCAAAACAAATTGCGTTTAATGTGTTACCGCAAATAGACGTATTTATGGATAATGGTTATACCAAAGAAGAAATGAAAATGGTTTGGGAAACTAAAAAAATAATGGGCGATGATAGTATTTTAGTTAATGCCACTGCTGTTAGGGTTCCCGTATTTTATGGTCATTCAGAAGCTGTACACATTGAAACACGTTTAAAAATTACTGCAAACGAAGTTCGTACATTACTGGCAACAGCGGCAGGTGTTACAATCATTGACGAAAGAGTCAATGGTAGTTACCCAACTGCAGTGACTGATTCATCAGGTCATGACGATGTGTTTGTTGGGCGTATTAGAGAAGATATTTCCCATCCACAAGGTATTGATTTATGGGTTGTTAGTGATAATGTGAGAAAAGGCGCCGCCTTAAATAGTGTGCAAATCGCTGAAGTACTTATTAAAGACTATATTTAACCATTCTGGCATCTTATTACCCTAATCTACCCTGCATTGGCTTTAATATGAATCATAACTGGTTAAATTGGCATTTCCGATACACCCACCATAACATTCATTATCGGTGATTGGGGGGCAGCATTTTGGGCGATTGTAAATGAGCCAGAGACAGGGGGAACAGATTCAGGATGTCTGCTGACAGCTACGGCAATGTGTTGGTTACCCACTACCAGACCAGATGTAGAGTCAAATCCTTTCCATCCAGCGCCTGGTATGTATACTTCTGACCAGGCGTGGGTGTTACCTTTGCATTGGCTAAGCGTTGGTGAATATAAATAGCCACTCACAAAACGTGCTGCCAAACCTAGTGACCGACAGGCCTCTATAAACAAGGTTGAAAAATCTCGACAAGAACCGGCACGACTAGTCAATGTAGTCGCCGGTGATTGAACTCCTGGCTCTTCGCGTTGATAATATGTGAATTCAGTCGCAATAGCTTTATTGATCCATTCTAGCAATAGATAAGTTTCTACTATTTGACCGGAATGCCAGAATTGATTCATCCAGGCTCTCAAGAGAACTTGGTCTTGCTCAAAGATTACTGATAGATAAAGCCCCAAATCAGCGTTCTCAGAATGATTATACTGAAAGGGAAACATCATGGCATAGTCTGCCACTAGAAAGTTTAACGGTTCATCATCATAATGTTGAATCATGACCCGGCTATCGATCGAAAGTAGACTGCTCGTCTCAGTAAAAGTTACCTCAGCCATCGTGTTGTCATATACATCGAGCTTCCATTGTAGATGATGATGAGGAGGAAAAATAATCAACTCACTTGATTCCACTCTAATATCGTGGCCTTCTCGGGGACTCAGGAGCAATTTATGAGCCAGCAGAGTTACGGGCTCTGTAAATTGGTAAGTTGTTACATGTTTTATTAGCAAACGTCGCATCTTTATAATTCCTAAAGGCTAGAGATCTCATTCCGAGTTCTGTTAGCTATTCTTGCACAACATTCTAAATCGCATCTAATTTGTTTCTGGAATAAATATTTAATTGATCTGGTAGTGGTATGAGTGCAGACAATATTATCTGCACTCTGATAAGAGTCTAAAAAGGTCCAAGAATCAGCAGATTTTCACCGATATTACCAACCAGCCCCTGATTTTTTCAATACATAAGCAGCTACATTTTCAACATCGGTAGCAGATAGAACACCTAGTTTGCCAAAAGCCGGCATAGGTCCTTTACCATTGGTAACAAGCTCTATAATTGCTGTTTCTGAGTTTACCTTATTGGTTTCTAAATCTTCTTTTGATAAAGACTTACCGGGTGCCATAATGTTTTTACCGCCTGGATGACAGGTCGTGCAGTTAGCTGAATATACCTCTTTTCCTTTATCAACGTCTATTGCCATAGCAAAACCAGCAAAGTTGGTAAGCGCTAATACGACCACTGAGATGATAGTTTTCATTAATTTTGTCTCTCTAATTATTTTGAATGATATTTGGGTTGGTACAGTGTTAACTGTTACAAAAGTATCTGCAAAAAATAAAATGTTGTAAACAAAATAATAGTGCACAACTAATATATTTCCGATTTCCTTAGTAAGGATTATGAAACTATTATTATTCCTCTATCAATAAGTATCATTTGAAAGTGAAAGCTGCAAAGTATTTTCATACACCCCATCCCCCATTAAGTGAGGCCAATTAATTAGTATGGTAGAATTAACAAACAGACTAAATTAGTAACGAACAATATGTTTTTAAATAAATTTTATGATACCCATGGAGGGAATATTATTATTGCCGCTGAACAAGCCAGCCAGTTTGCTAAAGAAGTAGCTCATGACTTCAATCCTTTACACGATGTAGATGCCAAACGCTTTTGTATCCCGGGAGATTTGTTGTTTTCATTGGCATTAATGAAATATGGTCTTAGCCAAAATATGCATTTTATTTTTTCTGGTATGGTGGGTCATGGCATTCGGCTAAATTTTCCAGAGACTGATGAAGATCTGGTTGATATAAATGATAACCAAGGAAAAACCTATTTACAGATTGAACGTTCCGGGATTAAAAGCTTAGATTCAGCATTGATCGAAGGCTTTACTCGCGATTATGTTGCCTTCTCAGGACAGAATTTCCCCTACGTATTAGTGCCTTTGTTAGCTAAAGAAAACGTAATGTTTAACATTAACCGACCTCTGGTTATTTACGAAAGCATGACCTTGTCTTTTCAGCATTTTGATTTTCAGACTACTTCAGTTGAAATGCAAGAGCCGGAGATAGAAGTTAACGGAAAACGTGCTAGCGCATTTTTACACTTTCAGATGAAATCAGGGGGAAATGTGGTAGGTTCCGGCTTTAAAAAGCTCGCAATCAGCGTGCCGACAAACTACGAGGCTGAACCGATGCAGGCGTTTGTTGAAGAATATCTGGACAGAAAGAATAGCTATCTAGGTAATTTGGCGATTGTAAACAATCTATAAATATACCTTGTAAAACATATAGGAGCAGATAAAAAATGACTTCCGAACCATTAATATACCTTATAGTACAGTTTCTTGGCACAGGACTCGTTTTCCTCCTTGCTTATAGATCATTTCAAAAACGCCGCATTGAGTTAGGTGAAGAACCTACCTTACCTCAGTACTTCAGTCGTAAAAGCACTTACTGGCTTGGGACTGTATCCTACTGCTTGTTTATGGCTGGATTTTATTTGTTGCTTACTTTGCTATGGCAACCGCTGGAGCCGTTTGTCATTCTCGTTGTAAATAATTTCCAACCCGGTAAACTGGTTAATCTTCTTAATGGATTAGATGGAAAAACAATTATACCTTTGATGGCTGCCGGGCTTTTTCTTTTTCTTATTTCCTGGGAAAGCAAGTTTAACCCTTTACTTATTTTGAGAGACAGTATCCACGATGCTTTCGCAATTCCAACTAAAGCAGTAGAAGTTTATAACGCTCTAATTACATCAAAGTTATCTGCAGTTGATGATAAATTAAAAACCCAAATTGCCAATCGTTTGCTAGTAGCCAGCATTGATAACGGTGACTTTGAAAAATCCAGTGCTACAGTAGAATACAAATGGGCTCATAACTCCCTTCTTTTTGATCAAATTCAAAACTTTGCCAATCAATCTTCATTTCGTCGTTTTTTCAACGAACCCTCTCTTAAGTGGGGAGAGATCTGCATTTCCTATAATGCAATGTCAGAGAAAGTTGTAGTCTGGAAAGAAGCAGAACCTCACTATACCAAAACAGTCAAATTGATCAAGGAGCTTGATCATCTTACAGGTCTTCTCTGTCGGTTGTTGGCATCTCTGGTTGTGTTCGGAAGTGTAAACGAAAAAGATATATGGGTAACTGTAAAGCGCCTGGGTGGCAGTATTCATGAATCTCGCCTTAAACATACCTATAAATATATTCTGCTGTTTACAGCAGCAACGACCGTCGGAGTCATGCTAGGCAGGGAGATTTCAGTTTTTCTCCACAATACATTCCTATTTCCCGATAAACCGCTAACGCACTTTGATTACACTACACTCCGGTGGATCGCCTACGCTATTCTGATATATGTCCTACCTATAGTACTGGTTTTTATTGCCCGGACGCTCACTTTCAGGCAACATCGTGAGCAATCTGATCGATACTATGGTTTCTATATGGCAATGATGATTACAGGGTTCATTGTAAGTACGTCGGTATCGGCACTTATTCTTGAACTAACTTACTATAAAGATAGCTTCATCTTTGTGGATAGTTTTATTCGACATATGAGATGGGGAATTTTGCCAGCCCTGATGTCCGGTTTTGTCGCTTATCGAATGGATACGCCAGTGAGCGAGTCAGAAGATCTGGGTAAGCTTATTTTAGGAGCTGTGTTACGTTTTCTAGGGTGGGGATTCGTTGCCGTCATTATTATGCTTTATGCTACCGGTGATCTGAGCATCCAAGAGACAGATCTGCGATTTAACCTTGTTGGAACTGCTTTCTTCGTAGTTGGCCTCTTGGGGGCATCTGCCAGCTTTAAAACAGCTTGCTCAGACGGCTGATTGGATCATTTGGAGCCTTTAAACTTCTGTTTTCTGGCTTCCTTTTTGGCGGCCTTTTCTGCGCGAATAAGTGTTAATTCAACCAGCTCTTCTTCCATCATTGCGGGTGTTTCAAGTGTCAAACGACCTATCATGCCCGCACGTAATTCTGCCAATAGAATTTTCGACACTCTATCAGCATCAACATGCCCCCCTGACCTGAGACATCCCCTACTTTTTCCGATGGCCTCCAATAAGGCCTGCTCTGACAACGGCAGTTCATCTAACTGAAAACGTTCTTTTACCTGCTCTGGATAGTGTTGTAATAAAAACTCGGCCGCAAAATAAGCTATCTGTTCATGATCAATCGCAGTATCTTTGATAGCGCCTGTAGTAGCAAGCCGAAAACCACTATTTTTATTCTCTACATTTGCCCATAAAACCCCTGGTGTATCCATTAATACAATTCCATTACCGATTGCTATGCGTTGCTGCATTTTTGTAATCGCTGGTTCATTACCTGTTTTGGCAATCATTCTGCCGGCTAAAATATTAATCAATGTTGACTTACCCACATTAGGTATCCCCACAATCAGAGCGTTGATCAACCTCCCGCTTGGAGCTTTATCGGGGTGCATTTTATGGCACAAATCCGCTAGTTGTCTTATTTTGTCAGGGTGCTCAACGGTCACTGCTAGGGTTTTAACCCCTTGCTCTCGCTCCAGATAAGCTTGCCATTCTTGAGTTCTTTCTGGATCTGCCAGATCGCTCTTACTCAATATTTTAATACAAGGTTTATCACCTCGTAGAGTTGCTAGCATCGGGTTTTGACTACTGAAAGGAATACGAGCATCAAGCACTTCAATCACCACATCAATTTGATGCAATGTTTGTTTTATTTCTTTGCTGGCCTTGTGCATGTGACCAGGATACCACTGAATGAGCATAATTTAATAATTGAGTAAGTAAAATTGAACTGACACCTTAGCCCGGGCAAGCGCATATAAATCTCAGTTAAGAAAACAAGACTTTCTCTCTGAAACCATCATTAAAGGGGCTTGAAAGCGTTTTTTCTTAATGCTCATTTTAGAGGGTTCCTTTTTAAGCAGATTAATAGCAATTTGACGCACAATATTAAAGTTTTCCGGAGCGTATCCAGTTCGAATACGCGATCCATCTTCTCTAAAAGTCACATCTAGCACCCAATGCAATGAGTTCTGCACGCCCCAATGCGCTCGTGTCGCATGGGCGAAGAGCTAATGTACAAATGTAACGGCGATCAATGCTGGTTTGAACATTGACGATTCGTTCGCATTCAATCATGCTGATACTTTTAATGTCTTTATAGTATCGCTGATTTTTAAGTCAATTTATATGCGCTTGCCCTGACACCTTAGCAGATGAGTACATTTTAAAGTAGAGAATTTTAATATAATCCCAAAAAAATCAGTTGAGTAAAGCTCTGCCAAAAAATTTAGCATAAACATTACAACATGTTTCTAAGTATTGTTGGCATTTAGCACGTACTATTTCATCAAATCAGGTGACTTTAAAATATCAGCACGATCCAGTTATTGAATCACTAAAATAAAAATATTTAATTCACATCTTCATCGGGTTTTAAATCAATAACCTCTATAATCAAACCAGCCAGGGGATCAACTCACACCCCGCAAATAAGCACCCGCTAACATTCACCTCCGAACCTTAGAACCTGTTTAAGATCTCTCTGTTGTCTGTGTATAGCCAGCTAGCAACTGTTGGTAACGTTTTGCTAAGCATGGACCGATTTCTCTACTAATGATTTTTTTATTCATGGCACATAATACCATTTTCCCTACTTTAAGCTGTGTAGAAACCTATGCCAAGTAGGGGTTATTTCTAGAGGCCCTCTCTCATCACTTATGCAGCAGGACTTCTTGCTCTATTCCGCCTTCGTGTCGCACTGCCATAAGCATAACAGAAGCTTTAAATGCTGTAAATTGCATTACACATACTGTCCTGCACACCAAGCAGATGACCAGGCCCACTGAAAATTGTAGCCCCCTAACCAGCCAGTGACATCCACAACCTCACCTATAAAATACAAACCAAGTACTTGCTTGCTTCCCATTGTTTTAGACGACAACGCATTACAGTCAATTCCCCCCAAAGTTACTTCAGCAGTTCGATAGCCTTCTGTACCATTAGGTTTAATCGTCCATTGATGTAATTGACTGGCCACCAACTGGATCAGCCGATCTGATAAATCAGGCATAGTCAGATTCAGCAACTCCTCTGGTATTAAACAGGTAATCAGACGCTTAGGTAAATGTTGATCCAGAATCGTTTTTAAACTGCTCTTCACTTTTTGCTGGCGGGTTTCTTTTAAATGGGTTTCTAAATCAATATCAGGCAGCAAATTAATCTCGATAAATTCTCCGGCTAGCCAATAGGAGGATATCTGTAATATCGCCGGACCACTTAAGCCGCGATGAGTAAATAACACATTTCCTTTAAATTGCTGACGATCATTACTGACAATACAGGGCACGGCAATGCCTGATAGCGCAGAAAACTGCTCTTTATCGCTGGGTTGCAAGGTAAAAGGTACCAGGCCGGCGCGAGTAGGAAGCACAGAAATCCCAAACTGCTGCGCTATTTTATAGCCCAGTGGTGTTGCCCCTATTTTAGGAATTGATAAGCCACCGGTTGCTACAACTAAGGACTGACTTTGATAAATGCCTTGAGACGTCTTAAGATGAAACTGATCTCCTATTAATGTAATAGTGTCTATGGTTGTATTCAATTGAATAACGACCCCAGCTTCTAAACACTCCTGCAGCAAGAGTCCAAGAATATCTTTTGCACTCTCATTACAAAATAGCTGTCCATGTTCACGCTCATGAAAGGCAATTTGATATTTGGCGATTAGTGCTAAAAAATCCCATTGTGTGTAGCGACTGAGCGCAGACTTGCAAAAATGCGGATTATTGGACAGGTAATGATTCGGTTCTATCGTGTAATTGGTAAAATTACACCGCCCTCCTCCAGACATCAGGATCTTTTTTCCAGCTTTGTTCGCATGATCCAGTACCAGAACTTTTCGCCCCCGCTTACCTGCTTCGATAGCACACATCAAACCCGAGGCACCTGCTCCGATGATAATGACATCAACTTCTATCATGTTTATAGCTGCTCAAAAGTTCACCACTCAGTCCAATAAATTGAATACACTAACCCAAAATAACTTAATCACAAGCGTATTGGGTATTTTGTACCTGAAATTAATAATTATAATGGTTTTATCTCTAGAAGTGGCTTAAGCTGATACCCTGTAAAGTAAATAGAGCCTTATAAACCTGTAATATCATCAAGCAAACGGACTATTTGTATAATTAACCTTTCACTAACTATCACTCGATAATGAAAGCATGTTTTAAAAATATAGGGATTGTAGGAAAACCCAGCAATCCAGAAATTACTGAGACGCTATCAGCACTGTACTCCTACCTTAAACAAGAACAATATAACATCTATGTTGCTGAAGACAGTGCCCAGTTCATACCCAATCATACCGTTACCGCCTGTTCACTGGACAGATTAGGCCGGTATTGTGATTTGGTTATTGCCGTTGGTGGCGATGGTACATTTTTAGCTGCGGCTAGAGCCATTGTTAATTACAACATTCCCTTAATCGGAATCAATCTGGGGCGTCTGGGGTTTTTAGTGGATATTTCCCCGAATGAGCTACCCGCCAAATTACATCGGATATTGAAAGGGCATTATACTGAAGAACAACGGTATTTATTACGTGCCAAAATCATCCGCGACAATCAGGTTATCCACGAAGAAACAGCCGTCAACGAAGTCGCAATTCTGCGCTGGGTTACTCCTAGCATGATTGAAATTGTAACAAAAATAAATGGCGTTTTTTTAAATTCTCAGCGCTCTGATGGTTTAATCATATCAACGCCAACCGGTTCAACGGCCTACTCCTTATCTGCGGGTGGACCTATTTTGTATCCATCTTTAAATGCACTTGTTTTGGTACCACTTAATCCCCACACTTTATCGAATCGTCCAATCGTAATACACGATTCGGCTGAGATTGAAATTAGCTTTTTACAAACCAAACAAATTAATGCCTTGGTCACTTGTGATCATATTGAAATTCCTGACGTATTGATCAGTGATAAAATTTTGATAAAGAAAGAACCCTTACCTATTCGAATTCTACATCCTGAAGATCATGACTTCTTTCAAATCCTTAGAAATAAATTAAACTGGAGCAGTGGTTACCACAGTTAACGCTATGTTATTAAATCTAACTATCATTGACCTTGCAGTTGTTAAATCTTTAAACCTTGATCTCGATAAAGGTATGTCAGTATTAACGGGCGAAACCGGTGCGGGTAAATCTATCCTGTTAACCGCTTTAGGCTTGGCTCTCGGCGATAGAGCTGATTCTGGTTATGTTCGTCCCGAAAGTAAACGGGCTGAGGTTAATCTTGAATTTGATTTAAGCTTTGCTCCCAAGGTTCAGCAATGGCTGATTGATCGTGAACTCGATGATGAGCAACAGTGTTTAATTCGCCGGATTATCAATCAGGATGGGCGCTCTAAAGCCTATATTAATAATCGCCCGGTTACCTTACCCTTTTTACAGGAACTCAGTGCCCAGTTAGTAGAAATTCATGGTCAACATGCCCATCTGACACTGCTTAATAGTGATGAGCAACGCCGTCTATTAGATGCCTTTGCGAAAGACCAGGTGCTGTTAGATCAAGTTAATACCTGTTGTAAAGAATGGCAATTGACTCAAAAAGAGTTGGCTAATTTGATTAAAGCCAGTACAGATCAATCTGAACGTGAGGAATTATTACGATATCAAATTGAAGAGTTACAACAACTGGATTTAGCCAACTTTAATTATGCGGCTTTATTGGAAGAACACAGTAAACAAGCTAATCTTGGGCAGATTTTAAGTACAGGACAAGCCCAGGTTGATATCCTGTACGAGAATGATCATGCGTCTGTTAACCAGCTATTGAATCATTGTATACATGACTTAAACCATCTGGCCCGATTTGCACCCGAATTGACAGAGATTTGTAATCTCCTGACTGAGGCCCAAATTCAAACCGAAGAAGCAGCGATTCAGTTAAGACGTTTTTTAAAGTCTCAAGAAGTCGATCCTCAACGCTTGGATGTCATTGAAAGCCAAATGGGTGTTATTCAAAACTTAAGCAGAAAACATCACATCAGCCCTAATGAACTGCCCCAGTTGGTTGATAAACTAGAAACCGAGCTAGATGCATTGACCCATAGTGGTGAGCGAATTGAGATATTGACCGCTGATACTGCTCGACTACTAGCCCAATATCATCAATTGGCCGCACAACTGACAGAACAACGACGCTTGGCTGGTCAGAGATTACAAATACAAATTTCTGATATGATCAAGGAATTGGGCATGCCGCAAGGTGAGTTTGTGGTTTCGTTAAGTGATTTTGGTAGTGATACACCCAAAATGAATGGTAAAGATAAAATCGAATTCTTAATCAGTGCCAACCCTGGCCTGCCACCTAAATCTCTGGCTAAAGTCGCATCAGGAGGAGAATTATCGCGCATTAGTTTAGCCATCCAGGTAACGACTTCTAACGATAGAACCACACCCACTCTCATCTTTGATGAGGTGGATTCGGGCATCGGCGGGGGCGTTGCTGAAATTGTCGGGCAAAAATTACGTAGTTTGAGCCTAAATCGACAAGTCATGTGTGTGACTCACTTAGCACAGGTAGCCGCACAGGCACATCATCACCTCTACGTAGAAAAAAATAATAAAACAGATATAACTTCTTCAAATGTCCGCTTATTGACTGAAAATGAACGCATAGAAGAAATTGCCCGCATGTTAGGCGGGGTGACGATCACAGCCAATACCTTGGCTCATGCTAAAGAGATGTTAGATCAAGCGACTTCCTGTGCTCATTGAAATTAATTTAAAAAAGGCCGGACAGATACTATCTGCCCAGCTTTTTTATTTTGTTTTAAGCTTGATTATTTCTTTTTAGCGTTACGTTCGTTGACTTCTTTAATGACTTCGTCCGCTACGTTCTTTGGACAAGGTAAGTAGTGTGAGAATTCCATAGAGAATTGTCCACGACCTGAGGTCATGGTACGTAAGTCACCGATATAACCAAACATTTCACTCAACGGTACATCCGATTTAATACGTACACCGGTTACACCTGGATCTTGTGATTTGATCATACCACGACGACGGTTAAGATCACCGATAACATCACCTACGTGATCAGATGGTGTAAAGGTATCTACCGCCATGATAGGCTCAATTAATTGTGGGCCCGCTTTTGGAATAGATTGACGGAAAGCAGCTTTAGCTGCAATTTCGAAAGCAATCGCAGATGAGTCAACCGCGTGGAACGCACCGTCAGTCAAGATAACTTTAAAGTCCAAGCAAGGGAAGCCCGCAAGCACACCTTTATCCAACATGCTCTTAAAGCCTTTTTCAACCGCTGGCCAATATTCACGAGGAACGTTACCACCAGTAACCGCAGACTCAAATACGAAACCTGAACCTGGCTCGCCTGGTTGGATAATGTAGTTGATTTTACCGTATTGACCAGAACCACCTGATTGTTTCTTATGGGTGTATTCATCTTCAACCGACTTGGTAATCGTTTCGCGGTAAGCTACTTGTGGTTTACCTACGATAACGTCAACACCATGCGTACGTCTTAAGATATCAACCTTAATATCAAGATGCAACTCACCCATTCCTTTCAAAATGGTTTCGCCACTGTCTTCATCAGTTTCAACATGGAAAGAAGGATCTTCCTGGATCATTTTACCCAAAGCAATACCCATCTTTTCAGAAGCACCTTTATCTTTAGGCGTAATCGCCAAAGAGATAACGGGATCAGGGAATACCATTGGCTCTAATGTTGCAGGGAATTTGGGGTCACATAACGTGTGACCTGTCTGTACGTTCTTCATACCTAATACAGCAACAATATCACCTGCTTGAGCAGATTCTAATTCATTACGTGTATCCGCATGCATTTCAACTATACGACCAATACGTTCTGTTTTACCCGTAAAGGTATTGAGTACAGACGTTCCTTTTTCTAACTTACCAGAGTAAATACGTAAGAAAGTTAAAGCGCCAAAACGGTCATCCATAATTTTGAATGCTAAAGCGCGTAAAGGCTTATCTGCATCAACAATTGCAAAATTACCGGTTGGGTTACCTTCCAAATCAACTTCTGGTTGTGGGTTAACTTCTGTTGGTGAAGGCAAGTAATCGATAACGCCGTCAAGAACTAACTGTACACCTTTGTTTTTGAAAGATGATCCACAGAAAGTTGGGAAGAAGTCAAGATTGATAGTACCTTTACGTAAACAACGTTTTAATGTTTCAATATCAGGTGTTTCACCTTCCAGATAGGCTTCCATAACGTCATCATATTGGTCAGCCACTTGATCAATTAATTTTTCACGCCATTCTTTAGCTGTTTCAACTAAATCAGCTGGAATATCCTGAATCACATAGTTCATTGGGTCACCTGAGTTATCCCAAATCCATGCTTTTTCAGTTAATAAATCAACAACGCCACTAAATTCGTCTTCTCTACCGATAGGCAGAGTCATTACGACAGGTACAGCACCTAATACATTTTCAACCTGTTTAACAACACGGTAGAAGTCAGCACCGATACGGTCTAGTTTGTTGATATAGATAACACGGGCAACTTTAGAGTCATTCGCATAACGCCAGTTAGTTTCTGATTGCGGTTCTACACCACCTGAACCACAGAAAACACCGATACCACCGTCTAATACTTTTAAAGAACGATAAACTTCGATAGTAAAATCAACGTGACCTGGGGTATCAATAATGTTAAAACGGTGATCTTTCCAGAAACAGGTTGTTGCCGCTGACTGAATGGTAATGCCACGCTCACGTTCTTGATCCATAAAGTCGGTAGTCGTTTCACCATCATGAACCTCACCGATTTTATGAATTTTACCAGTAAGCTTTAAAATTCGCTCGGTAGTAGTTGTTTTACCAGCATCAACGTGAGCGAAGATACCAATGTTTCTGTAAAGCGCTAAATCTGTCATGTTTTTACTCTAAAGTTGGACATATAAAAAACTTTTTGGTGACCTCACTTGAGTATCAACTCAGGAGGGTTCGTACTGGGGCCATGAGAGTCCTTACACTTAAAACACAGTCACATTAACCTATGACCGTAGCGGCAAGGCATGGATGAATCATGTCGGATACTGCTAGGTAACTCAAGCCAAGTGAGGTGGCCTTTATCAGTCACCATCGCCGCTCACTCGTACAGCTTCGAAAGCCGCCTATTTTAACCTACAAATGAGACAAAAATACAGGAAAACCCTTACGTTATATCAAAAGCCTTTAAAATAAAGCCTTTTATGATATAGTTTCTTCAGGAATTATTACATAAGGGCAAGAATTTGACTTAAGATTTTTCCATTAGTCGAAAGTATTTGCTTTGGAAAGATCCCTTCATTACCCTTAAAATCAGTGACTGTCGCACCCGCTTCTTTGGCTATTAAAGCACCAGCTGCTACATCATAAAGATTTAATTCCTGTTCCCAGAAGGCATCAACCTGACCATCAGCCACCAGACATAAATCCATCGCAGCAGAACCAAAACGACGTTGCCCGGTTGTATGCTGGGCAATTCTTCCAAAACGAGCCAGATTATTATCTGTTAAATAAGCTCTTAGACAGGCAAATCCTGTTGCTACCATTGCATCTTCTAAATCACTTTCGTCCGAAACCTGGATTGCCAGACCATTTTTAAACGCCCCTTTACCCAGTGCTGCACAGTAATAATCATTGAGAGCTGGTGCATAGACTGCACCTATCACTATTTCATTATTGAGTTCAAGCGCCACACTGATAGACCAAAAGTATTGTCCTCTTGAAAAAGAATGCGTTCCGTCAATAGGATCTACAATCCAACGATTGGTTTGGTTAGCTGACTGGCCACTTTCTTCACCCCAAAAACCAAACTCTGGATAGCTTGCTGTCAATGTTTTCTTTAAGAAAGCTTCTACCGCAATATCAGCAACAGTCACAAAGTCTCTTGGACTCTTTTTATCAAGCCCTACATTTTTTAAATCTTTAAAATACGATAATGCAATAACCCCTGCTTCTCGGACCACACTTTCCAGCTCTGCAAGCGAAATGGACATCTATTTATAACCTTCTAAAAAGAAAACTGATAATTATACTGCAAACACACAAAGCAAAACGTTATCTACCTAAATACCATTCAACCGTCTTAACGATCCCTGTTTCAAAATTTTCATCCGCTTTCCAGCCCAGTTCCGATTCAATTTTAGTTGCATCAATCGCATAGCGCCTATCATGCCCAGCCCGGTCTTCTACATATTGCAGTTGCTCTTTATAACTCCCTTGCGCTTTGGGACGTAAGGTATCTAAAATTTCACAAACCTTATCGGCAATATAGTTATTATTCCGCTCGTTACGACCACCAATATTATAGACCTCTCCGACCTTACCTTTATGATACACCAGCGCAATGCCTTTACAATGATCTAGCACATATAGCCAGTCTCGAATATTTTTACCATCCCCATAGATAGGAATTGCCTCATTACCGATCGCTTTACGAATAATGGTAGGGATCAATTTTTCATTATGCTGTTTAGGACCATAATTATTCGAACAGTTAGTGATCACTGTATTCATGCCATAGGTATGAAAATAACTGCGCACGATTAAGTCGCTGCCTGCCTTACTGGCAGAATAGGGAGAATTGGGAGCATAGGCGGTTGCTTCAGTAAATAAACCTGTCTCACCCAATGTGCCATAAACTTCATCTGTCGAGATATGATGAAAGCGACAGACTTCATAGCCGGGCTTAAATAAAAACGATTTTTCCATCCAGTATTTATAGGCAACATCAATCAGGGTAAAGGTCCCAATCACATTAGTCTGCACAAATACGCCGGGATTCTTAATAGAATTGTCGACATGACTCTCAGCGGCGAAATGAATAACACCGCGAATATCATGCTCAGCGAATAAACGTTCTAATAATGCACGATCACAAATATCCCCTTCTACAAAAGTGTACCGCTTGTGATCGGCGATTTCTTTGAGGTTATCTAAATTACCCGCATAGGTCAGTAAATCAAGATTAATAATATGATCGTCAGGATACTGTTCTAAATAATACGGAACAAAGTTACTGCCAATAAAGCCGGCACAGCCAGTTACTAATAGAGAGGTCATTATTTATTTCCGTTTAAGTGATCAAGACAGTCTTTTAAACTGTCCTTCCAGTAAGGAATGGTTAAATCAAAGCGTTGTTTAATTTTTGCTTTATTCAGCAAACTGTAGTGCGGACGAGTCGCGGGTGTTGGATAATCTTTAGTCTCAATGGGCTTAACATGACAGTTTATGCCCGAATATTCAAAGATAGCTTTGGCAAAGTCATACCAACTGCAAACGCCTTCATTACTAAAATGATAAATTTCTGGCTCACTTATTTCATCTAACTCTGGATGTTTGATAATTGCCAAAATAGCCTGAGCCAAATCGCGTGCTGACGTTGGTGCCCCGACTTGATCATAGATAACACCCAGCTCTGCACGCGCTTTACCTAAGCGTAACATAGTCTTAACAAAATTATTGCCAAATTGCGAATAGACCCAAGAGGTTCTAATAATTAGGCTTTTAGGGGCATTAACGGCCAATAGTGCTTGTTCGCCTTCCAGCTTGGATTGTCCATAAACACTCTGTGGTTGCACAGGGTCGGATTCGACATAAGGTTTAAAGTTCTTACCATTAAAAACATAATCGGTAGAAATATGGATCAGCGCACTATGACTCTTTTTCGTTAGTGCCGCTAATGTTGCCACAGCTGTGGCATTAATCACGGCTGCCAGTTCAGGTTCCGACTCGGCTTTATCGACCGCAGTATATGCAGCACAGTTAACAATGACATCAAAACGTTTGTCCTCAAACCAGGTCTCCAGTGATAAGGGATCACTCAAATCCAATTCATTCCGAGTAACAAACGTAAACGTCAATGAACTTTCCAAAGCGCTTAATTGGTATAGCTCACTACCCAGTTGTCCATTTGCGCCAGTAACCAGTATGGATTTAGACATAAAGCGGACTCGCAAAATCAAATAACTCGGCTTTATCAAGCGTAGGCTGATGCAGATCTTTTGCGGATAATTGCAATTGTTGTTTATCAACTACCCAGTTAATACCGATAGAAAGGTCATCAAATGCTAAGCCCCTATCATTTTCTGGTGAATAATAGTTATCGACCTTATAAGCAAAGATGGTGTCATTTTCTAAGACCACAAAACCATGTGCAAATCCACGGGGTATAAGCAATTGCCGTTTATCGTACTCAGACAGTTCCACGCTTACATGCTGACCAAAGGTCGGACTACCGGCTCTTATATCCACCGCCACATCCAGCACTTTACCCTTAATCACACGCACTAACTTGGTTTGTGCGGCGGGTGCCAACTGATAATGCAAACCTCTTAAAACCCCCTGACTGGATTTTGATTCATTATCCTGAACGAATTTAACTGAGAATCCTAAAAAGGCTTCTAATTTATCCTGCCTAAAGGTTTCGACAAAATAACCCCGTTCATCACCAAACACAGTGGGTTCAATGATGATGACATCCGAGATAGCCGTTCTAATAAATTTCATTGATACTCTCTTCTTCACCGGCACGGCGTAACAAATATTGACCGTATTGATTTTTTAGTAATGGCTGCGCTAGGCTGATTAATTGTTCTTTCGAGATATTGCCCATTTCATAAGCAATTTCTTCAATACAAGCGACTTTTAAACCCTGTCTCTTTTCAATCGTTTGAATAAAATTAGAGGCATCCAGTAATGACTCATGAGTCCCTGTATCCAACCAGGCAAAGCCACGACCCATTAATTCAACCTTTAAGTCGCCATGTTCAAGATAAGTTTGATTAACCGTGGTAATTTCTAACTCACCTCGTGCAGACGGCTTAATGTTTCTGGCAATCTCAACGACACTATTGGGATAAAAATACAGCCCCACTACCGCATAGTTACTCTTGGGCTTTGCAGGCTTTTCTTCAATCGACAGTACATTCCCCTCGGCATCAAATTCAGCCACTCCATATTGGTCAGGATCTTTAACATGATAACCGAATACTGTAGCTTTCTTCTGTTCAGCAACATTCGCTACTGCTTGATTCAACATGGCGACCAGACCGTGACCGTAAAAGATATTGTCACCCAACACCATACACACATCATCGTCACCAATAAAGTCTGCACCCAGTATAAAGGCTTGTGCTAAACCATCGGGTGAGGGTTGTTCTATGTAAGTAAACGAAAGACCAATATCAGAGCCATCGCCTAATAACTCTTCAAAACGAGGTAAATCTTTAGGGGTAGAAATAATTAAAATGTCCGTAATACCTGACAGCATTAATACGGATAACGGATAATAAATCATGGGCTTGTCATAGATCGGTGTTAACTGCTTGCTAATACCTTTGGTAATAGGATAAAGCCTAGTCCCACTACCACCTGCTAAAATAATACCTTTCATGGATGTATCCTAATGAATTTAAGAGAATTCTCAGTTTATATTAACCATTGCTGGAGAAGATGCAAACGTTAAACAAATTGCCAGCAATGTTTCCCAGGCATCACCTGGCTGCTGCCCTTTAATTTGCCTATCTGCGATAGCGCTTGTCACCAATATATGATTCAAATCATGGTCACTCAATCTTTTTAATGCATGGCTGATCAACGATTTACGCTTATCCCAGATGTTATTATTTTTGAATACTGTGTCTTGATGTTGGCCTTGAACCAACGCCAGTTTAAGTTTGATTAAAAGTCTGGCATCCCGCGTCAACGCCCATAACACAATCGGAGCCGCGGTCCCTTCAGATCGTAAACCAGACAAGACCTTAAAAATACGACTGACGTTTGCAGATAACACCGTGTCCATGAGCTTAAAAACATCATATCTTGAGCTATCAGCCACCACATCATTTATCATCTGAACACTAAGGCTTCCAGTCCCATACAGTACATAAAGCTTTTCGATCTCCTGTGCGGCTGCCAATAAATTACCTTCAATTCGAGTTGCTAATAGCTGTACGCCATCGGGCTGAACTACCAAACCCCGACGCTGCATTCTATTCTGTATCCATCGAATTAAATCCTGCCCTTCCAGTGGCCACACCTGTATCACCAAGCCTTGTTTATCCAAGGCTTCAACCCAACGACTCTTTAAAGCTTTAGTATCTATTTTTCCTGCAGTGATCAGTAAGATCGTATCTTCATATAGGCGCTCACAATACTTGATTAATGCTTTAGAACCTTCTGCACCTGGAGTCCCTGAAGGTAATCTTAAATCAATGATTTTTTTATCCGCAAAAATAGATAAGGAATCGGCCATGAAAGCTAACTGATTCCATTCGAACCCCGTTTCAACAGAGACTATTTCACGGTTGTCATAGCCATTTTTCCTGGCTGCTTTCCTTATCTCGTCGGCTAATTCACCTAACTGCAATGGCTCGTCACCCGTTATAAAGTAAACAGGCATCAAACCCTTTTGCAACAAACCACTCAATTGCTCAGGTTTGATACGCATCTTATTTTGAGTTAGCGTCTAAGGCAACTTTAGCGCCACCCACAATTGATCGCACAGCTTGCTGGTACATTTCGTGACGGATGATTTGCTCTTCGTTGTCTTTAGCGATAACAGCCTGCTGATTATTATAATATTCCCGTTTAATACTCAGTGGCTGTCTAGCCATCAAGACCTTATTCTTAGAATCGACAAGCTCATACTCAAGGTTATAATCTAATTCAAAATCATTCGCTACTCCACTCGAACTTAGAGACAAGACCCTACGATCATTATTTTCATTATAAATTCTAATAATTAAACCGGCGTTCTCTGGAGAGTTAGCAACCGGTATCGAAGATATCTTCATCGATGCATTAAATTGCTCTTGCAACTGAGGCGACGCACTCTCTAAATAGATACTTTTTAAACCCGACGGTAAGGTTAATGGCCCGCGCAAATGATAACCACACGCACTTAAAAGAAACACCATTATCAAAAAAACTGTCTTTTTTATCCGCACAAACCACTCCATTAAAGCCATCGATTATTGGCAAATACTTCCCAATAATCTATTTTAAAACAACGTGAGAACCCAGGTTAAACCACTATATTAATTAGTTTGTTAGGAACAACAATCACCTTTCTGATAGTTTTTCCTTCAATAAACCTTATAGCCTGTTCATCGTTCAAGGCTAGTGCCTGAATTTCTTCTGAAGTCGCTTGAGCCGATACAGAGATTTTACTACGTAACTTACCATTAATCTGTATCACCAATTCTATTGAATCCTGCTCTAAAGCGGATTCATCAACTTGAGGCCAGCTTGCAGTAACCAAGGCCTCATGATGTCCCAATTCTAACCACAATTGATGACAAATATGTGGCACAATCGGCGCTAACATTAAAACGATGGCTTCGAGCGCTTCTTGACGAACTGCCTTACCATTATCTGAATCATCAGTGAACTTGGTTAAAGTATTAACCAGCTCCATATTAGCTGCAATAGCCGTATTAAAAATAATCCGAACACCCATATCATGAGTCACCTTTTGAAGCGTTTGATGCACCTGACGGCGAACAGCTTGCTGTTCTTCAGTTAAGGTTGACTTATCAAGAGCAACCGAAGAACCACCTGCCTCATTATGTAAGTAGGCTTGTCTCCACAGTCTTTTCAAAAATCTGAATGCACCTTCAACACCACTATCAGACCACTCCAACGATTGCTCTGGAGGAGCTGCAAACATAACAAACAGCCGAACGGTATCTGCACCGTATTGAGCGATTAACTCTTGGGGGTCAACAGTGTTGCCTTTAGACTTAGACATTTTACTGCCGTCTTTTAAAACCATGCCTTGCGTTAATAAACGTTTAAACGGCTCATCACAAACAACTAAGCCCTCATCACGTAATAATTTGGTATAAAAACGCGCATACAATAAATGCAGAATCGCATGTTCAATACCTCCAATGTAGTGATCAACCGGTAGCCAGTATTTCGCGCTTTCATCCAGCATACTTTCTGCTTTGCTGCTGGCGAAACGGGCAAAATACCATGATGACTCCATAAAGGTATCAAAGGTATCTGTTTCACGGCGAGCAGGTTTACCACAACAAGGACAATCTACTTTTGAGAAAGTCGGATGCGCCACTAAAGGTGATTGTGAGCCATCAAGCACAACATCTCTAGGCAAGGTGACCGGTAAATCTTTTTCTGGCACGGGCAAAGTACCACAATCATCACAATAAATGACTGGGATGGGCGCACCCCAGTATCTTTGACGAGAAACACCCCAGTCACGTAGACGGAAATTAACCTTACGAATGCCTTTTTCAGCGTTTTCTAATGCTTCAGAAATTGAAACAAATGCTTGCTCGGAGGTTAAGCCATCAAATTCGCCTGAATGACCTAAAATACCTTTCGTAGTATAAGCCTGTTCTGAGCAGTCATCCGCACCACCGTCTTTAGAGAAGATTACTTGCTTGATAGCAATGCCGTATTTATTGGCAAATTCATAATCACGTTGATCATGAGCCGGAACTGCCATAACAGCCCCTGTGCCATAGCCCATTAGGACAAAGTTGGCGATCCAAACAGGAACTGAGTCTCCGGTAATCGGATGTAATGCTTTAATGCCTGAATCAATCCCACGCTTTTCCATGGTTTCCATAGCCGCTTCTGAGGTTTCCATGGTCTTGCATTCTTCAATGAAGCTTGAAATTGCCGGATTACCCTCTGATGCTTTTAACGCTAAAGGATGTTCAGCAGCAACCGCTAAATACGTAACCCCCATGAGAGTATCAGGGCGTGTCGTATAAATGCGTAAGGGCTGAGATAACTCAGGCACCTGAAAATCCATTTCAACCCCTTCAGAACGGCCAATCCAATTGGCTTGCATCGTCTTAACTTGTTCAGGCCAACCGTCAAGCGTTTCTAATGAGGTCAGTAATTCATCGGCATAAGCTGTAATTTTTAAAAACCATTGAGCAATTTCTTTACGTTCAACTTTAGTATCACAACGCCAGCAACAACCATCAATAACCTGTTCGTTTGCGAGAACAGTCATATCATTAGGACACCAGTTAACGGGCGCCGTCTTTTTATAAACTAAACCTTTCTCTAATAGCTTAAGGAAAAACCATTGTTCCCATTTGTAATAATCAGGGTCACAGGTCGCAACTTCACGACTCCAGTCATAACCAAAACCCAATTGCTTGAGCTGATCACGCATATAATCGATATTTTGATAAGTCCAGTCAGCCGGATGCACGCCATGTTGCATGGCCGCATTTTCCGCAGGCAAACCAAAAGCATCCCAGCCCATCGGTTGCATGACATTTTTTCCCAGCATCCGCTGGTAACGGCTAATGACATCGCCAATGGTGTAATTACGCACATGTCCCATGTGCAATCGACCACTGGGATAAGGAAACATGGACAAGCAGTAATACTTTTCCTGCGTAGAAGATTCCGACACATTAAACACCCCTGATGTTTCCCAGGCGGCCTGAACGTCTTGCTCAATTGAGAGCGGTTGATAATTTTCTTGCATCCTTCTCGTCTTTTACCAGTCAAAAGCGTTAGAATACCTCACAGTTGCTTAAATCTAAAGCGCCATTTTTCAGGAGTCTAACAATGAATAAAAATAAACTCATCGCTGCCTATTCCGATTTCATGACACATCTTCATGAAACTATGGAAGATACCTTACATTCTTTTGCTGAAGCCCTAGAAATTTCAAAAGAAAAAACCAGTCAATCAAGTGACTTATCCAAAGAAGACCTGGATAAAATATCCGGTTATGTTAAACGCGATGTTGAACACGCTGCAAATGGGTTAACCGCTAAAGAAGATAAAAACTCACTCTCAGAATGGTTCAAGTTTGATGTTGAACTGATAGAAAACTTTACCCTGGATGCCTTTTTGAGTGTTGCTGACAAAACCCGAATTGAATTAGCAAAAATAGAACAACTTGCAGAAACACACACCTATCACAGTGGCGACATTACCGTACCTGGCACTTTCATTTGTGACGCATGTGGTAAAGAAATAGCTTTTAAAACAGCCAGTGAAATCCCTGAATGCCCTGCGTGTCATGCTAAAACTTTCATACGCATTTGATATTAGTATCCCAAGGCTTATAATAATATTTTAATCTAATTGATTTAACGAGGAATAGCATGCGCAGAGTCATCTTCAACCAGAAAGGCGGTGTTGGTAAATCAACGATTACCTGTAATTTAGCCGCTATCAGTGCGATGGAGGGTAAACGAACCCTGGTCATTGATCTGGATATTCAAGGTAATTCTACGCAATATTTACTCGGTCACAAAGTCACTGAAAGTGATAAGACCATTGCCCTATTCTTCAAAGATTGCTTAAGTCTTTCTCTGTTTGGAAGCAACAACACGAGTGGACTCGACAGTATCATCCATGAAACACCCTTTCCCAATCTCTTTGTTGCTCCCTCACACCCAGACCTTGAACCCTTACAAGGACGATTAGAATCACGCTTTAAGATTTTTAAATTAAAAGAAGCGTTAGATAAACTGGAAGGCTTTGATGCCATCTATATGGACACGCCACCGATATTAAACTTTTATAGCCAATCTGCATTGATTGCAGCAAACAAATGCTTAATCCCATTTGACTGCGATACCTTTGCCAGAGAAGCGCTGTATACCTTAATGCAAGCAGTGAGTGAAGTTAAAGCAGACCATAATCAGGGGCTGGAAATTGAAGGCATTGTTGTCAATCAATACCAAAAACAAGCTAACTTACCACGACAACTCGTTGAAGAACTGATTGCTGAAGGCTTGCCCGTACTTGCCGCAATGATTTCACCTTCTGTTAAAGTCAGGGAATCGCACACCGTATCCCAACCCTTAATTCACTATGTACCAACCCATAAATTGAGTGATGAATTCCGAGCTTTATACGCTGAAATTCATGAACCAAAATAGCCCTAAACTTGCTTGGCTACTCCCCTTACTCTCAGGCATTTTTATTGGGACCAGCTATATACCTTTTCCACCTTGGGCGTCGTTATTCTGCTTCGTCCCTCTGTGGATATTCTGGAAAAAACAAAACAGTTTAAAAAATGTATTACTGGGGGGACTACTCACTTCTTTTGTCTTCACCTTAATTGGCTTTAACTGGGTTACCTATCTACTGCATGAATTTGCCCATCTAGATTGGGGATTTGCAGTTGTGGGCATGATCGTATATGCCCTAATAGCGCATTTATATGTTCCTTTAGCCGGTTTAATATGGTGTCTCGGCCACAAGAAGTTTCACTGGTCAGATCGTCTTTCACTGAGCTTAATGGCCGTTATAACCATTTTAAGTGAAACCTATTCCTTAACCCTCTTTGACTGGAACTTTGGCTATTCATGGTACGGAGCCAATATACCCGTTTATCAATGGGCCGAGTTTATTGGTTTTAGTGGACTCAGTGCCGCTACCTTACTCTGTAACTTGCCTCTTTACATTGCCTGGCAGAAACGTAAAGAGATCAAAGGACAAGCCATTCTCGCTGCTGTCATTACCGGCTTCATATTTTTAAATGTCGGTGGTTTATGGCTTAAAGCCAGACTCCCGCAACCGGATGCGGCCTTTTCAACCTTATTAGTGCAAGCCAGCACTGAGAATTCAGAAAAGATGGCCGCTGAATTAGGTAAAGGCTATAGCAGGGAAATATTGAATCGTTATATTACCCTAACGGATGCAACACTTAAGAATAACAGTGACAGGAAAGTTGACTTTGCGCTGTGGCCAGAAACAGCTTTCCCCGCTTTACTGGGTGAACAATTTAAAAACAATGCATTGCCTGCCGCTCTCAGTGACTTCCTTCGTACTAGACAACTGGCTTTAATCACGGGTGCTTACAGCGTTGAAGAAAGCACACGACTCATCACTAACTCCCTATTTGTCTTAAATAAAGACGGAGAGATCGTTCCTCCTCATTACAGTAAAACCATTTTATTAGCCTTTGGCGAATACATACCGGGTGAACAGTTTTTCCCTCAAATTAGGGACTGGTTACCAGATACAGGTCAATTCGCCAGAGGAAAAGGACCCACTGAGCTACTTCAATGGAATGGTTATAAAATGGGAGCACAGATATGCTATGAAAGTTTATTTCCTGCTTTCTCTCGCTCATTAGCTCAACTAGGTGCCGAATTTATCGTTAATGTCACTAATGACTCCTGGTATGGCTCTTGGCAAGAACCTTATCAACACATGTATATGACGCTTGCTCGTGGCATAGAATTTCGTAGACCGGTGTTAAGAGTCACAAACACGGGCATTTCAACCGTCTCACTGGCTTCAGGGGAAATACTTAAACAATCCCCCATTCATAAACCCTGGGCAGATATCTATCAAGTGCCTTATCTCAAGAATCCGCCTGTAACCTTTTACCAGTCCTGGTTCTGGTTAGTGCCTGGATTACTGTGGAGCAGTTTAGTGATCCTGCTAATCATAGGATTTAAAAAACAGCGCCATTAAAAGCTCGCCATTTTATCCACGCTCATCCCACAGCTTATCCATTCGTTTAACCGATATTGGATAAGCTGTTTTTAGTTGTTGGGCAAACAGGGACACCCTGAACTCTTCCAATGCCCATCGAAACGGGTCTTGCTCCGGGATAATCTGATTCTTCTTGGATTTCTTCTCAACATCATTCCAAAACCGCGTTGAATAGCGATTAACCTCCTGACATTTTTGAGCATTATTATCAAACTTATCCAAACGGTATTGAATTGCCTTAAGATAACGCGGCATCGCTTTCAAGGCATAATAAGGCGTATGATGAATAAAGCCTCTATAAATCAACAAATCTACTTGTTGATTTATATCCTTAGCCAAAGGGTCAGTAGGCTTTAATATCCGCTCAACCGTCTTTTTGATATCACCATACTGCGCCATGATCTCTAAAGCTAACTTCCCTGACTCATTAGCCAAACCCAATAAACCTGGCTTACCTTCTTGTAAACAGGCTTCAAAAGCCTCTTGAGTTCGTAGTTTTTTACCTTCTACAAATACACTGTAAAAAATTAAAAACAACATATCCTCTTTATAGGAGGCATTCTCACTTAATTGTCCGTTTGATAATGCTGGAATTAATGGGTGCTTGGGTAACCGGTTATAGGTTAATTCAGCCACAGCAGATTGCGGCATATTCTTAAGGATATAAGTACATTCTTTCTTTAAACGCAGTTGAAACAAACGCATCAACCCCTGTTGATGTTGTAACGCTGCCTTTTGTTGGGTATCAAAAATACGCACCCCAACACTATCACCTTCATCAATAATCGCCGGAAAACCAATAAACGTTTGGCCTTTCTGGATAAATTGATAGGTGTCTGGCAAATCATCAAAAGCCCATTGAATACAGCCCGTGAAATTAAGCTCATCCGTCGCGATTTGATCAAAACTATGCTCTGCCTTAATGGTATATTTCTGCTGGAGCTTCTTTAAGTCCCGACCATAATCCAGTAACTGACCTTGATCATCAATGACCCTAAAGTTCATCTTTAAATGCTCAGTTAGCCCTTCAAAACTCCACTCATTTAAAGGAATGGCTTCACCGGTCAGCTTTCTTAAACGATAACCTAACCACTCCTGCAATAAGCCCTTAAAGTCCGGCTCTATCTCTAAACATTGCTTAACCATTTGTGGGACTGGCACAAAATGCTTTCTGATGTTCTTAGGCAAGGCTTTTACTAATGCTACACACTTTTCTTCTAACAACCCCGGCACTAACCAATCAAAAGGCTCCTGAGTCATTTGATTTAATTGATGCACAGGAATCAATGCCGTCACCCCATCTTCATCATGACCCGGTTCAAACCGATATTGTAGTTTGATCGTTAAGTTACCTATTTTTTTACTATCCGGAAAATCCCATTCATTAACATAGTCTTCATCCTTTTCACGGGTTAAATCTTCTTTCGTTAAAAAGAGCAACTTAGGATTACCCCGCTCAGCCGTTTTACGCCAGGTATCTAAGGTTACCCCACTGATAATCTCTGCAGGCAGCTTATGATCATAAAACTGATACAACCACTGTTCATCTTCAACCAGATCAACCCGTCGGCCTTTATGCTGAATAATCCCGACTTCTTCCAAGAGTTTTTTATTCGCCACATAAAAAGGCGCATTACTGTGATAGTCGTAATCCACTAAGGCCGAACGAATAAAAATCTCACGTGCTGCTTTAGGGTCTACATGATCATAGGGAATCTTGCGACCCGCCTGTAACGTTAAGCCATATAACAAGGTCCTCGCCGACACCATACAACGTGCCGACTTCTTTTCCCAATGTGGATCATAATAATTATGTTTAACTAAATGACCTGCACAATGCTCAACCCATTCAGGTTCAATACGAGCTACATTACGTGCATACACCTTACTGGTTTCGACTTGTTCAGCCGCCATAATCCACTTGGGTTTGAGTTTATGTAATCCAGAACCCGGGAAAATAAAAAACTTAAGGCCACGTGCCCCTAAATATTCATAAGGTTCATGCCTAAAACCAATATTAGATAACAAACCCGTTAATAAAGCCCGATGAATCTTTTCGTAACTCGCATCATCAGTATTGGGATGCAGCTTTAAATCCCCTTTAATAACTTGCATAATCTGCGCATGAATATCAAACCACTCACGCATCCGAATATATGACAAAAAGTTATCTGTACAATACTTTCTTAACTTACTATTCGATAAATGCTTTTTCTGTACTTCAAAGGTATTCCAGATATTCAACAGTGTTAAGAAGTCTGATTCAGGATGTCGAAACGCGACATGCTTGGCATCGGCTTGTTGCATTTTATCCGCCGGTTTTTCACGAGGATCTTGCACACTCAAGGCTGACACAATAATAGCGACTTCCGTTAAGCAATGCTCATCTGCAGCCGCTAATAACATTCTGGCTAACTTGGGATCAGTCGGCAACTTGGCTAACTGTCTACCGACCTCTGTTAACTTGCCTGACTTATCCAAGGCATTGACTTCATGCAAGACATTTTTACCATCCCGAATCATCTTATCTTCAGGCGGTTCAATAAAAGGAAAGTCTTCTATATCCCCCAAATTTAAGGCAATCATTTGTAAAATGACCGCTGATAAATTGGTTCGCATGATTTCGGGTTCGGTAAACTCCGGTCTGGCCAGATAATCATCATGTGAATATAAGCGAATACAAATCCCTTCAGCCACACGCCCACAACGTCCTGCCCGTTGATTGGCACTGGATTGAGAAATGCGTTCAATCGGTAAGCGCTGAATTTTACTACGATGACTGTAACGACTAATACGCGCATGACCGGTATCAATCACACACCGGATACCCGGTACTGTTAAGGATGTCTCTGCCACGTTGGTAGCAAGAACAATACGAATCTTGCCCCCCTTAGGATTAAATACCCGCTCCTGTTCACTCACACTTAACTTGGAATACAGCGGTAAAATCTCGTACTGGGTAGGATGATGTTTTTTTAACGATTCAGTCGTTTCTCTGATTTCACGCTCACCGCTTAAGAAGATTAAAATATCTCCCCGTAAATCCCGATACAGTTCATCAACCGCATCCAGAATGGCGTTTTGCAATTCATCAATCGTTTCATCAACCTCTTCACCTTCCAGTGGTTCTTTGGTGATAATGGGTCGATACCGCATATCAACGGGATAAGTTCGACCCGAAACTTCAATGATAGGTGCATTGTTAAAATGCGTAGAAAAACGTTGGGTATCAATCGTAGCCGACGTCACAATCACTTTTAAATCTGGACGCTTCGGTAACAACCACTTTAAATAACCCAATAAGAAATCAATATTCAAACTGCGCTCATGCGCTTCATCAATAATGATGGTTTCGTATTGACTCAAATACGGATCATGCTGAGATTCAGCTAATAGAATCCCATCCGTCATTAATTTAACTAAAGAATCCGCATGGGTCTTATCATTAAAACGAATCTTATAGCCAACCGACTTACCAATCCCCTCACCCAACTCCTCGGCAATACGATCAGCTACTGTTCTGGCAGCAATACGTCTTGGTTGGGTATGACCAATAAAACCAGCCGCTCCTAAACCCAGCGATAAACAAATCTTTGGTAACTGAGTGGTTTTACCCGAACCGGTTTCACCACAAACAATCACCACTTGATGCGCTTTGATTAACTGGGCGATATCATCTTTCTTACCCGTTACCGGTAAATCAGGAAAGTTGATCGGAGGAATACTGGCAAGCCGTTTATTTCTGGTCGCTACCGACCGCTCAATACGGCCAGCCAGGGTACTTAAAGAAGCCTCAACGGCTTTACCTTTTTTAAGCTCACTTCGTAAACGGTCTAACTGACGTTTTAAAAGGTGCCTATCCTGATTCAGACAGTGAGGGAGTTGTTGGGTGAGTTGCTTAACAAGATCAAAAGAAGACATTAAAACAGACAGATAAAATGAAATAACTTACAGTAGGAGTCGCTTTATAAAACAGCGGCTAAAGCCACTCCTACAGAAAAGAGTTGAAACAAAAAGAGATAAATCCAGGCTTTAATCACCTGCCCGGACATCAAACTCAATTTTCCAGCGACTGCTGTCTTTTAAAGACACTGCTTGTACTTCTAAAGTACCTACTTCAGTCACCGCTGAGCCTAAATGAACACCGACAACTTCACCGGTTCTACGACCTTCTTCTGGTAATGTAATATCCAGTTCATTTAACTCGGTCAATTCATCGTCCGTCCAATAGTCTAAACGAGTACCGACTTTATCATCCCGACGCGTGTTAGAAGCAAAGAAACGGAAACGTACAGGTTCGCCCACCACTAAACCAAACTCATCATCGGGTAAATCCTCACGCGTACCTTCTTCCATTCCGAAAGGAGCAATACACAAAGCCACAATCTCTGGGGCCATACCCGGTACAGCAGGCATAGAGCTTTCAATACTGATGTAATAAGAAGCGGCTGTACCGCCCTTAATACGCACACCCTTACCTTTACGCACAAACCCATAATAAGCTGCACCGCGTGCTACTGCCAGATCAAGATCAGCACCCGATAATAAACGCGCTTCGGGTGCCTGTTCAGCCGCCAGCCAGGAATTTAATACCTCCATTAAACGATTGCCCAAACCGTCTGCTTTTAATACCCCGCCGTTAAATAAAACTGCCGTAGGATGCAAAAAGGTCGCATGTTCAGGTAAGTTGATATCCTTAAAATCATCGGTTGCATTTTGTTGCTTAGCCAGGAAAGCAGCCAGATGACGAGTGATCGCCGCATCTTGCGCATAAGGTAAACCGGTTGTTCTTAAACCAGTACGGGTACGACTGATCGGTCTTTCACTGACTGCCACTCTGGGGAAAAAGCCATCAATCAACACGCGCTCAACTTCTTCACGCGTTAACTCAGTACGTATGTTTCCCGCCATAAAAGAGGAGCCACGGCTAGCAATAACCAAAGGAATGACTTCCAGGGACGGCGTCGTGAATATTTTCTCTTTTGCTTCACGGCAACTATGCGTCAATGCCTGAACCTGCCAAGGCTCTAAACGTTTACCCTCTTTTTCCAGCTTAGCCTTAACGGTATACGCTAACGCTAAATCCATATTATCACCGCCCAGCAAAATATGATCACCGACCGCAATACGAGTTAACTCTAAATTACCATTATCTTCAGTAACGGCAATCAACGATAAGTCAGTGGTACCCCCACCCACGTCAATCACCAGGATTATATCGCCACACGTCGCCTGTTTACGCCAGTCACCGTGACTTCTTTCAATCCAGCTATATAAAGCCGCCTGAGGCTCTTCCAATAAGATGGCCTGACCCAACCCAACCTCACGAGCAGACTCCACAGTCAAATCACGCGCAGCCGGATCAAAAGAAGCGGGTACAGTAATCACCAGATCCTGATCTTTTAAAGGGGCATCAGGGTGCAAACTTTGCCATGCATCACGAATATGTTGCAAATAAGCCGTCGTCGCCTGAAAAGGCGAAATACGTTCAACTTCATCAGGTGCCTCAGCAGGCAGTATTGGCGCCTTACAATCTACTCCGGCATGACACAACCAACTCTTAGCACTCGATACCAAACGTATCGGCGTCTTGCTACCCAGGTTTCTGGCAATCTCACCGACCAGATAATCAGGCTTTACCGTCCAGGGTAACGACGTAGAACCTTCCGCAAGTTCTGCTTCATGCGCCTGATAAAGAAAGGATGGCAACTGAAAACTGTTTTCAACCAGACCAGGATTAAATAACTGTGGGATAGCCATGACCTGCTGATTAAACTCATCACTGTCAATGTCCGTAATATCAGCATAAGACAAAACGCAGTGAGTGGTCCCTAAATCGATACCAACTGAATAACGTTTACCAACACCTGGAGAGGGCACTTGATTAGTCTGGTTAAAGCTTGTGCCTGGAAACGTATTGGAATAGTGAGCACTATCACCTGTATCACTTGCAACAGTCTCATTATCTTGTTGATACTCAGGCGCTGAATTTAAAGGCTCAGGCGTTGCAGTAACGGTTTCTTCAGGCTGGTTTGGAACAGCCTCAGTCTTAACGTCCTGAATTTTTTTAATATGATCGAACAAACTCATAGTTCAACCTCAGCAGCGGCAATAATATTCGCATTATGACCTTGTGTTAATTTTGCCAACCGGACATCCGTTACTTGCCAGCCCTTATGAACCAATACGCCAGTAAAAGGAGCAGACCCGACAATATTACCGGTTAAACGTACAGATGAAGCATCAAAGCCAGCCGGCAAAGTCACCTTGCTACCTTCTTGCTCAGTACGAATAGCGGTTAAAGTAAAATGTTCATTAATCGCTTTATTACAACCTTCATGCACAACCCTGGCAGCAATCCCCACATCACTATCGGCATAGCTTGTTATATCTTCTTTGATAAAATCAATGAAACGGGCTTCTTTTTGCAACAGTCCCAACAGTTGTAGTGCAGCATCCGGTGTGGACTCTTTTAAAATAACGGGTTCTGGTACAGGTGCATGTACTATCTTTTCAACCTCTACAATCTTCTCAACTATTTTAATAACAGGTTCGGGGGGTGTTACAGGTACAACCGGTTGAGTTACACGCTCAACGGGGGGGTTCTTAGAGCGCATTGCACTGATCAACATCACCAGCAGCAACATAATCAGCATAAAAGCCAAAACTACAACCGTTCCAGCCAGACACACATGCCACAGGTCAAAGGTAGTCGGTTTTAAAGATAAATCAATTGCATACATCATATTCATTGAGAGAGAACCTCTATTTAGTTATTATTTATTTACCCGCTTTACGACTAGCTTCAGAGAACATCATGCCTTGTAAGGCTTCACGTGTTGTCTGCATACGAATTTGTTTTAAATGTCGGTCAGAAATAACCTCAGGCACTTTCGCCTCGGTATAAACCACCCGCATTTTCGCCAGAATAGACTCACACTGCTTCATAATAGCGTCCGTTGCCTTGCGAGAATCCTGATCCTGATAAGACGACTTTTGCATTTCATCGCCGACACACTTCTTGTATTCATATTTAGCGGCTTGCACTTTTTCAATGGTTGCATCAGTTAAAACGGTGTTATGCCATTCATTTTTAGCATCATCCGCAAATACAATCCCAGCGAACAATAATAGGCTGGCGAAAAAAATCTTTTTCATGATATTCCTGTAGTTATAAGGGTAGGATGTAAAGCTATCATCCAAAATTGGCGACTTTAAAGTGATGCCTAAAATGGGAAGCCCCGTTAAGATACGGTGATTTTACGCGAACTGATTAAAAATGGTAACTAATCACCTTTTTAAAAAGAAGATAAACTCATAAGCTACAAAAATGGGAGCCTATTGAGACTCCCATTCGTAGATAAGTGTTTAAAATTGAATAATGATGGTTTAACGGCTATTTTGCAGAGCAGCAATGCGTTCTTCTAAAGGCGGGTGACTCATAAACAACCGTCCCACACCTCCGCCATTTATACCAAAAGCGGCCAATTGCCCCGGCAACTCAGGCACTTCATGGGCTCTTTGCAAGGCACGTAAAGCGGCAATCATTTTGGGTGTCCCCGCCAATTGAGCACCGCCCGCATCGGCTTTAAACTCTCTATAACGAGAGAACCACATCACCAGCATTGAGGCCAGAAAACCTAACACGATTTGAGCAATCAATTGAGTGATGTAATAAGCAGGGCCGTAACCGCGTTCTGTTTTAAATACAACACGATCAACAAAATGACCAATGATAGTGGCAAAGAAGTAAACAAACGTATTAACCACCCCTTGCATTAAGGCCATAGTCACCATGTCACCGTTTGCCACATGGGTCATCTCATGCCCCACGACCGCCTCGACCTCATCCGCTGTCATAGAGTGCAACAAGCCAGTACTGACCGCTACCAGAGCACTGTTCTTATTCATACCGGTTGCAAAAGCATTCGCTTCGGGTGCCTGGAAGATACCTACTTCAGGCATATCAATTCCCACCAAACGCGCTTGTTTTGCAACAATATCCAGCAACCATTGTTCAGTTTGATTTTGTGGATGATCAATCACATGAACGCCCATTGCCTGCTTGGCAGACCATTTAGACATCGCCAACGAAATCAAAGAACCCGTCGTACCAATAATGGCCGACATCAATAATAAGGCGTTTAGATTAAGATCAACCCCTTGCGCATCTAAAGCACCGCTTATACCTAATACATTAAAAATAATGCTGACCACGACCATAATGGCCACGTTGGTCGCTAAAAAAAGAAGAATTCGCATCATGGTACTAACCTCAATCAATTAAATTTAACATTGCAGCTATATGGTGACGAAAATGTACATTCCAAGCCTTAGCTGATTAAATTCTTTCAAGGATTTACATTTTATCACATTACTAAATATTCAGATCGACGGTAAATTTATACCGCCCCTTTCAACAATAACAGCTTTATTGAGCATGTCTGTAGCAGAAGGAAACTTGTCATAAAGTACACCAATCGTCTTGTAGTAAGCGATGGTATCAAAACGCTCTTGAGCTTGTTTCTGAAGAATCCCGGTAAGGACAGAACGAAAAGTGGGTGAGACAGTCACCATGCGTAATCCTTTTATAATACTGGTCTTTGAATCAATCAGAACCAATGCAAAAGGCAGGTAACCCTCGTTATCCTCTATTTTTTCATCCTGTGCCAAATGGATAGTAAAAGCTAGGTCAGACCAATCAAGAAAGTCCTCTATCTTAAATAAGAAAAACAGACTATTGTTTTCTGTAAACAAACCAAATGAACATTCACCGTTCTGGAAGTCTTCGATATTTTTAGCACTTAAAGAGAAATTAAACGCTATCATCGGTACACCGTTCATCAGCACAATACTCATCGCTTCGGGAGGGATGCCGTGGTCAAAATGTCCACCGACGGTTAAATTGACAAAATCCATAGCAAGCCTAATGATGATTTAACGAGAAAAAAAAGAACTGGATAGTTTTTGTGATGCATACTATTTAAACTATACTGAAGTAGAAAATTATTGCAAAGAAAAACATATACTGATTAGTGAAGAATGAAGAATGAAGAATGATAAGTGCTACTAGCCATTTCTGACATTTGGATCAATGACAGGAATTACGCTAAATTGAAAGCTCGTTCTTTAATTCTTAATAAAGCCCCAATCACTGACGTCAAATCTTGACACGAAAAGCAATGTCAATTCCGAAAGTCACTTAGTAAATATATCCAGTCCGCTCAAGACTTCTTAATCGTCGTCTATATCTGCGAAAAGCCTTTCTTAATATGGGATAAAGACGATTAAAGCCCATATCGTTTTCAATCGGTGATTCAACATGCTTGCTTTGTAATCTAACCAAAAGGTGTTGGGCCTGATTTACAAGAATTTGATTATCCATTTCCGAGAACCATTAAATGATGAGTTATTAAGAGAGTTTAATTATTGCGATAATTTGTCTCAGTATAACGATTCAATCTTAATGATAGATGAACAAGTAACGCTCCAAATGGAATGTTTATCTGGATAAAACGCTAACAAGTTTCCATTGTCTCCTATCGGAATGGGAGCCAGAATCGGTAAATCCAGGCCAGACTTTCAATGACCTGTTGCGCAAGCGCTTCGCTTTGTTCGGGGGTTTCTGTCAGCGCTTCTTCCTCTAAAGTGACATCGTCAGAACCCAGCAAATAGATAGGCCGCAATACGTCCTTACCGTTTGGATCATCAAAAAAAGGCTGCCAATTATTTCTACACAGCGCTATGCCTTTCAAAAAACCATGCGTCCACATAATGGCATCGGTGTACTCACGCGTATCATCGGGATAAGTTGAAGTCACAAAAATCGGGGCAATATCATCAGGATCATCATTAAACTCCGTGACAATACCATGCATTAGTCTAACGATTAGCTCAATGATATGCTTCGCTTCTTCTGGTGAATCAAAGTCTGGAGCATCATCCCCCCCCCAGATACCCGGAAACCATTGATCAAAATTCAACCGGGTTGGCCCGATGACAATAGCCGTTAAATACCCATCCAGTTCATCAATCGACATGGTTTCAAAAGAAATAGCACCAGACATAAGAAACCCATCAAGTTCTTCTATCTCCTCTTCTGACAAGGGTAATAATAGGTTGGTATCAGCAGGACTAGTCATTATGAGGGCCAATAAATTAAAACTGCCATTCTACTGATTAGGTTAATCAAATAAAAGCACCAAACTGTATTACTGCTTATGATTAAGATAGGATTGTCATATTTTCAGTAGCTTAGAGGTTGAATGGATGCTGCAGAAATCAGCCATCCCTGAACTTTCTTACCCAAGAATGCTGCATTGCATGTATCCGAAGCTACGATGCATATATGC
>CAIPPE010000219.1 GCA_903866825.1 uncultured Methylococcaceae bacterium | reverse complement strand
GCCAAGTTCTTAAATCCTAAAATGGAAGCTAATTTTGCTGGAATTAGTATTGGTGGTGTTCTTAGCCTTTCAAAGGCCCATTTTGCTGGTGGCGTTAGTTTCAATAATGCCACCGTTGAATCCGATCTGATTGCACATGAAACCTTTTTTGAAAACAAGGATAAAGTGGCAAACTTTAATACTATAAAAGTTGGAAATGGGGCTTTTTTTCAAGGTGCTCATTTCAGCGGGCCTGTTGATTTCCAAGCAGCTCAAATAAAGATGGATTTTGAAGCGGATGGTGCCAAGTTCTTAAATCCTGAAGCTGAAGCTAATTTTGGTGGAATTAAAGTTGGTGATCAACTTAGAATCCCAAAAGTACGTTTTTCAGGTGGGGTTAGTTTCAATAATGCCGTTATAGAATCGCACTTAGGTGCACAAGAAAGCTTTTTTGAAAACAAGGATACAGTGGCAAACTTTAATACTATAAAAGTTGGAAATGGGGCTTTTTTTCAGGGTGCTCATTTCAGCGGGCCTGTTGATTTTCAATTTGCACAAATTAAGATGAATTTTGAAGCAGAAAGTGCCAAATTCTTAAATTCCAGAACTGAAGCCAAGTTTTCTGGAATTCACATAGGTGGTCAATTTCAAATTCAAAAGGCCCGTTTTGATGGCGGGGTTACTTTCGATAGTGCTGTTATAGAATCTCACTTGAATGCACAAGAAACTTTCCTTGGTAACAAAGAAAATATAGCCAATTTCAATAACATCAAAGTAGGTGGTCAACTTCAAATCCAAAAGGCCCGTTTTGCAGGTGGTGCTAGTTTCTACTCAGCTAGTATCATGTCCGATTTTTTTGCACACGGAGTACAGTTTAATAATACTTCAACCACACTAAATCTAAACGGCATGTCGGTAGGAGGCAGTTTTTCTCTTTCAGATGCAAGCTTTAATGGACCTCTATATTTAGATTACGTTAATGTCCATGAAAAAACCGAACTTGATGGAATAATAATTAAAAATGAACTAGCAATCGCAAATTCACAATTCACGAACCTGTCGATTTCTTCCAATCAACAGTCATTTAATTCGATACGACTTTCTGATTCAATAATCAATGGAGCATTAACAATACAAAATATCAATACAGATGAATATCAAATGTCAGGAATGAACGTAAAAGGTGCAATACAACTTAAGAATGCTACATTTAATTCGATACGACTTTCTGATTCAATAATCAATGGAGCATTAACAATACAAAATATCAATACAGATGAATATCAAATGTCTGGAATAAACGTAAAAGGTGCAATACAACTTAAGAATGCTACATTTTCAAAAATATTAAACTTAGAAAATAATCAGTTAAGTTTTTTAAGTATTACTGATTCAGAATGGCCTGATATTCTTTCATTTTCGTCTACTAAACCAAGTAAGTTAAATTTTAGAGAAATAACTTATCAAAGCTTTGAAATCAAGTGCTCCAAAAAAGTATCTATAAATAATCAAGGTATGGACAGAAAGTTTTGTCACCCCCCCTCCAATCAGGTAAACGATTTTTTAAGAGATATGAGTTTCGATGAAGGCGCATTTACTTATTATGAAAACTACCTGAGAAATAGAGGAATGGTAGAAGAGGCAGATAAAGTTTACTTACTAAAAAAAGAATTGTTAAGAGAAAGAATGGCATGGTTTAAAAAACAGTTTGATTGGGTTATTTATGGGCTAACCGGATATGGCCGTAAGCTTTATCCGACGCTTATTATTTCAAGTTTCCTTCTTTTAATTGGATTTTTTTCATTTGGTATAAACAATATGCAAAAACCAGAGGACCAAAAAATTCCATATAGTAGAATTTGGTTTACTTTAAACACATTTATTCCAATACTCGGAAAATTTCATGGAGAAGAAAAATGGCATCCTATAGGGAAAAAACGACTAATTATATTTTATTGGCGTATTCTTTTTGTTGCTGGATGGTTACTTTTACCCCTTTTCGTGGCTGCATGGGCTGGACTATTGAAATAGTGCTTTGAAATACAGCCATGCTTAAAACGTATTCTTTTCAATATTACTGAATAACTGCGGTTGTTATAAGTTTTCGCGCTCTTTGTGAGGGGACGGTAAGTATAGCCAAAAAACCTCAACACATAAGAAATCTATTGAGTTCTCAATTTATCATTGCGTACCATGTCAATGTCCAAAGGATAACGTGATTTTAAAATCTAATCTGCATTAGCAAAGTCCAGCCCATGTTTTTACAAGTTGGTTTGATTTAAACAAACACAATGATTTTTCAAAGGATAAAAATGCCCTTGAACTATTATTAAACCAACATGCTATGTGTACACAGGATCATAAATACCCGTTCAATCAAATGCAACACTATCGCTAGTAATAATTAGCTTGTAGAACGTAAAGCATAAAGATACACTTAGGAATGATTAAAAGCTTTAGGCATAAAGGCCTCCAACAATGTATAACCCACCCCATCCTGGCTACATTTTAAAAGAAGATATTCTACCTGAGCTCGGTATCAGCATTACAGAAGCGGCCAATCAACTTGGCGTTTCACGGGTTGCGCTATCTCGCGTCATCAATGGTAAAGCCGCCATCAGTGCCGAAATGGCTATCAGATTTGAAGCATGGCTCAATGGTCCTACCGCAGAAACCTGGGTACGCATGCAAGCTGAATACGATCTCTGGCAAGCGCGACAAAAAACTCAACTACCCATCACGCCCATAAAAGTACCGCACGCTGCCTAAGCTCCAGATATGTTTTTATTGCCTGCAAATCCGTAACCCTTTACAATCAATCATCAGAATACCTTTTGATTCATTAAGCCATGCGCCACGCTATTGATCCAAAAATAGACTGCGTCTTTAAAGCCCTACTGGGTTCTGAAGAAAACCGTAATCTGTTAATTCACTTTTTGAATGCATTTCTGGCGCAAGATCTTATCGAACCCTTGGTATGGGTAGAGATATTGAATCCTTACAATGATAAAGAGTTTCTCAGTGACAAGCTCAGTATTGTTGACGTTAAAGCCAGAGACAGCCATGACCGACTCTATCAAATTGAAATCCAACTGACCAGTTACGGCCATTTGCCCGCCCGGAAACTGAAGATCAGCGTTGGTTAAAGTTCTTTAGAGAAGGCGAGCAACTTAACGATGAAGCTTTGCCTGACTGGATGATTACCCGGTAGATGAAACAAGCCATGAGTACCTTAAGTACCTTTTCAGAAAAAGATCAGCATTATTATCAATACCAGGCTCGGCAAGAATATTTGCGGGAGCAACGCACAATTCAGCATGAATTAGAGCAGGCAACGAAAGCGTTATTACAAGCGAATCAGCGTGAAGAAGCCGCGAAGAAGCGTGAAGATTAGCCTTACAAGAAAAACAAGCAGTTCAATTACGAGAAGAAGCAACTCAACAACGAGAAGAGCTTGCATTGGCTGAAATCGAGCGCTTAAAAGCACTGCTTGCCCAAAAAAGTTAACCACAGAAAGGTGCCCAGATGCATCTGTTGGTAGCAGGATCTGTGTAACCTCTTTGAAAAGGATACGGTGTATGTCCGTACTCATTATTGAGGAAATAACCAAACAAAATGAGCGTAGATCATTTGATTGCGACATGGTGATATTCTTTCGGCAAGAAAAAAGAAGATTGAAGAAAGTAAAGCCGAATTTTGCTCACTTTATTAGCTTTATTTTACAATAATGGTATATTGCAATGTTTTAAATTCCTTTTTTTCATGGAGCTGACTTGCCTTAGATATTGAAATTTATAAGACTGAATTTTTCAAAATTGAATTGATATTGATCCCTAATGCTTAATACTACTAACAAGTTCCACCTAAAGCTTTACATTAGTGGAAAAACGCCACGGTCAGAAAACGCCATTCGTAATCTTCGGAAAATTTGTGAGGAAAATATTGATGAACACTATGAAATTGAAATTATTGATATTTTGGAACATCCTCAATTAGCTGAAGATGAAAGGATTCTTGCTACACCCACATTAATTAAGTCATTACCACCACCTCTTCGACGTTTAATTGGTGATTTATCGGAAACAGAAAAGGTGTTAGTGGGACTAGATATTCGTCCTTTTCCATCCACAATTAACGTAACAAAAAATTGAAATTACGATTATGACTATTAAAACTTCAACCATTTCCAGTTCAGTGGAAAAGCTGGCAACTGGAATTCCGGGCTTTGATTTAGTTGCGGTTGGAGGTTTTCCTATTCATCGCACCACACTGATTGCCGGTACAGCCGGTAGCGGTAAAAGTGTATTCGCCGCTCAATTCCTGGCGGAAGGTATAAAGCAATGGAATCACTCTGGAGTTTTTGTTACTTTTGAAGAACCGCCAGAAGATATTCGCCGTAACATGGCTTCATTGGGGTGGGACATTCCCGCTTGGGAAGAGCAGGGCAAATGGGTGTTTGTTGATGCATCGCCACATTATGAAGACGATATGGTCATTACAGGAAATTATGATCTGGGTGCATTTCTAGCTCGTTTGCAACATGCCATCAATAAAGTTAAAGCTGAACGTGTCGCAATTGATTCGTTAGGTGCCATTTTTACGCAGTTCCAGGAAGCTCGGGTTATCCGTTTAGAGTTATTGCGTATTGCTACTATTATGAAGCAAATGCAGGTTACAACGGTAATGACAACTGAACGTGAACAGGAGTATGGCAATATTGCCCGTTTCGGAGTAGAAGAATTTGTAGCCGACAATGTTGTCATTCTGCGCAATAGCTTAGATGAACAAATTCGTCATCGAACCATTGAAATTCTTAAATTTCGAGGCACTTATCATCATAAAGGTGAATATCCTTTTACCGTGGTGCCTGAAGAAGGTCTAGTGGTCGTGCCTTTGTCTGCGATAAAACTAAATCAGCAATCTACGGATGTGCGTGTTAGTTCCGGTAACAGCAAGCTTGATGATATGTGTGGAGGGGGGATCTTCAGAGATTCAATTATTCTGGTTTCAGGCGCTACCGGCACAGGAAAAACCCTGATGGTTACGGAGTTCATTGCTGGTGGAGTCAACACAGGTGAACGCTGTTTGTTACTTGCTTTCGAAGAGAGTAGAGAGCAATTGTTCCGCAACGCAAAGGGATGGGGTGTGGATTATCAACAAATGGAAGAATCAGGTCAGTTAAAGATAATTTCTGCTTATCCTGAAAATGCCACGCTGGAAGATCATTTAGCAACGATCAAAACTCAAATCGAACGTTTTAAACCAGATCGTCTAGCGCTGGACAGTATTTCTGCTCTGGAGCGTATCACTTCTGCTAAGGGCTTTCGTGAGTTTGTTATAGGCATTGCTTCTTTTGTTAAAGGTCATCAACTTGCGGCGCTGTTTACAGCCACAACGCCTGATTTAATTGGTGGAAAATCGGTTACCGATGCACATATTTCAACTCTGACAGACTCTATTGTATTACTGCGTTATGTGGAAGCAGAAGGCGAAATACGTCGAGCAATAACGGTGCTAAAAATGCGCGGCTCTATGCATGAAAAGCTGATTCGTGAATATATCATCGACGGTCATGGGATGCATATTGGTGAGCCGTTTGGTTATCATGCAAATTTACTGACCGGTGGAAGCGTAACGATGCACCACAATAATACCGGGTGCGTAAACTGGCAGCCTGATTGCACTATCACTTAAATGGAGTTGTCATGTCTGTTTTAACAACGCCATTAGAAAAATGTCAGCATAAAAGGCAGATCGCAGAGTCACGTTTTGATAACATAATTAATAACAGTTTGGATGGTATTCTAATTGTCAGCGATGAAGGCTCTATCCTGTTTTCTAATCCTGCGGCAGCTACTCTGTTTGGCTGTGCCCAAGAAGAATTACATGGAGCACCCTTTGGTTTTCCATTAGTGGGTGCGGATCGGGCTGAACTGGATATACCTCTGCCTGCGGGTCAAGTAATGATTGTGGAAATGCGGGTGGCTGAAACGGAATGGGACGGGCATCTGGCTTTTTTAACCCAGCTACGAGACATTACACACCGTAAGCAATTAGAGGAAAGCCTACGATTAGCCGCCAAAGTGTTTGAAAATAGTACGGAAGCGATTATTATCTTAGATTCGCGTATGAAGTTTTTGTCTGGCAACCAAGCGTTTACTGATATGACGGGGTATACATCAGAGGATATAATCAATAAAGAATCAACGACTTTATGGTCAGATCGATACGGAATGGTTTCCTTCCAGCAAATGTTTAGCAATGCTCTGCAAAGTCGGGGGCGCTGGCAAGGTGAGGTTATTTGCCACAGTAAAAAAGGACTGACTTTCCCGGGTTGGCTGTCGGCAGTTGTGGTTCGCGATGGCTTATCGATGGTGACCCACTATGTGGTTATTTTTTCGGACATTTCTGAGCGCAAAGCTAACGAGAATGCCTTGCGTTTGGCAGCAGTAGTGTTTGAACAAACGGTCGAGGCTGTTTTTGTGCTTGATAATCAAGAACGCTTCCTGAGTGTTAACCGCTCATTTGAAACGGTAACAGGTTATACCGCCGAAGAGGTTATTGGCAGAACGCCTCGTATCCTGAAATCCGGTCGGCAAGACGCGGTATTCTACCGCAGTATGTGGCGTCAAATAAACGAGCATGGTCATTGGCAAGGCGAAATCTGGAATCGGCGCAAATCTGGAGAGGTATACCCGGAATGGTTGTCAGTTTCTGAGGTTCGTAATGAGCAGGGCAATATCGAAAACTACATTGGGATATTTTCTGATATTACTGAACGTAAAAGACAAGAAGAACATATCAAGCAACTTGCTTTCTTTGATCCACTGACACGTTTGGCAAATCGCACCTTACTGATGGATAGGATGAAAAATGCGGTTGCTAATGCAGAACGTCATCAGAAAGGCTTAGCGGTGATCTTTATTGATCTCAATCGATTTAAAGAAATCAATGACCACTATGGTCATGACATTGGCGATGATGTTTTGATTACAAGTGCAGAACGCTTTGCAAATGCCTTAAGACAAGGAGAAACGCTTGCTCGCCTAGGCGGTGATGAATTTGTGATAATCGTGGAAACAAGTGATCTTATTTCCTTAGAAATCATTGCGGAACGGCTTCAGCATTCGTTAAGCGAAAAGTGTATTGAAGTCAGGGGCTTTTCATTGACGGTTAGTATGAGTGCAGGGATAGCACTGTACCCTACGGACGGTGAAACGAGTGAAGAATTGCTTAAATATGCAGATATAGCAATGTATCGTGCGAAGAAAAAGGGTGGGGGATATTGTTTTTATCAGGCCGAAATGAGCAAAGGACTGGCCGAGCGCCTCATGCTAGCAGATCGCTTTAGTATGGCTTTGGCAAATAATACCTTGCAATTGTATTTTCAACCTCAAGTTAATCTGTCTACTGGCGAATTGATTGGAGCAGAAGCGTTGCTACGATGGTTTGACGAAATATATGGTTGGGTAAGTCCAGTTAAATTTATTGCTCTTGCAGAAGAGCGCGGCATGATACATGACGTCGGTGCCTGGGTAATGCGCACAGCATTATTACAACTGTGTTCGTGGCGAAAAATGGGTTTGTTGATACCAGGACGACTGTCTATTAATGTGTCTGCTCAAGAAATTGAATCGCCTAACTTTCCAGAGCGGTTACGTGAAGCCTATGCCGAAGCCGGTTCTATCGAGTTGGAATTGACAGAGGGTAGTTTAATTAATAATGTTGATAGTGTACTGGAGAACCTGAAAGCGCTTAGAGAGCATCAATTTTCTCTGGCGATTGACGATTTTGGGACTGGATATTCTTCATTGGGATACCTTACAAGATTCCCAGTCCAAAAACTCAAAATTGATTGTATTTTCGTACGCAATTTGTTGCAGGATGCAAAAAATCGTTCGATTATCGGTGCCATTATTGCGATGGCACATTCACTTGGCCTGCAAGTAATTGCCGAGGGGATTGAAGACGTATACCAGGCTAATGCGTTGTTAGAAATGGGCTGTGACTTCGGGCAAGGATTCTATTATGGGCATGCTGAATCAGCAGACGTTTTTGTTCGGCGCTTAGGTAAAAATAACCTGTCATAAACTCTGAAATCATGAAACAAATTCATGTTTCATATATTATGATAATCTATTGAAATAAATAATAATCTTATGATAAACCTTATTAATGCTGACAATTATGCTTACTTACCCTCAAATTGATCCCATTGCTTTAAGTTTAGGGCCGGTTAAAGTGCATTGGTATGGACTCATGTATCTTATTGGTTTTGCTGCAGTTTGGTTTTTAGGGCAAAGACGTGCTCAATTATCCTGGTCACCTATTAAACCAGAGGCGATTGAGGATTTAGTAACGTATGGTGCAATGGGGGTTATTTTAGGGGGAAGAATTGGTTATATACTGTTCTACAATTTCAGTGAGTTTATACACAACCCTGTTATCCTGTTTAAAATATGGCAAGGCGGTATGTCCTTTCATGGAGGAATGCTAGGTGTTTTTGTTGCAATGTGGCTTTTTTCAAAAAAGCAACAGTGCACGATGTTCCAGTTGACAGATATTATCGCGCCATTAGCTCCCATTGGTTTGGGTGCGGGACGTATCGGTAATTTTATCAATTCAGAATTGTGGGGCAGGTCGACAGACGTGCCTTGGGCGATGGTGTTTCCAAATGGTGGTCCCATTGCACGGCATCCCTCCCAATTGTATGAAGCTTTCCTGGAAGGGATAGTGCTGTTTGTGATACTCTGGATCTATTCAAGTAAACCCAGACCGACTATGGCCGCGACGGGTATGGCTTTATTCTTTTATGGCTGTTTCCGGTTTTTTGTTGAGTTTTTTAGAATGCCTGATGCGCAGTTGGGATTCATAGCACTAGATTGGGTGACTATGGGACAGATACTATCAACCCCCATGATTATTATAGGTGCTGGATTAGTTTATTTTGCGTATAAAAAAGACTTGGCCAAGTAAAAACAATAAGATATATCATGCAGCAATATTTAGATTTACTCGATAAAATTCTCAAAGAAGGTACTTTAAAAGGGGATAGAACAGGGAGTGGAACCTTATCCATTTTTGGTCATCAGATGCGTTTTGATTTAACCCAGGGTTTTCCTCTGGTGACGACCAAGAAAATTCATTTAAAATCGATCATTTACGAATTATTATGGTTTTTAAAAGGTGAAACCAATCTGGCTTATTTACATGAGCATCAGGTTAATATCTGGAATGAATGGGCTGATGATCAAGGTGAATTAGGCCCAGTGTATGGACATCAATGGCGGTCATGGCCAACACCCGATGGTCGAAGTATAGATCAAATCAAACAGATTATTGAACAACTTAAAACAACGCCTAATAGTCGACGCATTATTGTTTCTGCCTGGAATGTAGCGGATTTACCCGATGAAACGATCAGCCCCCAAGACAATGTCAGGCTAGGCAAAATGGCATTAGCACCTTGCCATGCATTCTTTCAGTTTTATGTGGCTGATGGAAAATTATCCTGTCAGCTCTATCAGCGTAGCTGTGACACGTTTTTAGGGCTACCATTTAATATTGCCAGTTATGCTTTATTGACACATATAGTCGCTCAGCAGAGCGATTTAGCCGTCGGTGATTTTATATGGACGGGAGGTGATGTGCATTTATACCTTAATCATCAGGATCAGGCTCATTTACAATTAAAACGTGAACCCTACTCGTTGCCGACTTTAAATATCAAATCCAGACCCGCTTCAATCTTTGATTATAAGTTCGAAGATTTTGAAATAAATAATTATCAGGCCCATGTGCATATTAAGGCACCAATATCTATTTAATAAATACATATATATTTTACATAGGCTTTTATCTTTATCCCCCCCCTAATTTATAAAAAAATTTTTAAAATACATGAATATACAACATAAAGCTCATCCTTGGCATGGCATTAACCCTGGTGAGAATGCACCTACTATAGTAACAGCGTTTATTGAAATTGTTCCATCTGATACGGTTAAGTATGAAATCGATAAGGACAGTGGATATCTTAAAATTGATCGTCCACAAAAATTTTCTAATATGATTCCAACGCTTTATGGCTTTATTCCACAAACGTATTGTGCTGAAAAAACGGCAGAGTATGCGTCTTTAAAAGCAGGAAAACACGTGCCTAGAGGTGATGGTGATCCGCTGGATATTTGTGTTTTAAGTGAGCGTAGCGTAACGCATGGTGATATTTTGTTGCAGGCTATTCCGATCGGCGGTTTTCGGTTACTGGATGGTGGTGAGGCAGATGACAAAATTATTGCGGTGATGAAAGGGGATGAGTTTTATCGTCAATGGAGTGATGTGTCTGATTGTCCAGAATCATATATTAATCGTCTGAAGCATTATTTTTTAACCTATAAACATCTTCCTAGTGAAAAGAGTATCTGTGAAATAACGCATGTTTATGGTCGAGAGGAAGCGCATGAAGTGATTAGGCGATCGATGGAAGATTATAAAATTCACTTTGATTGTGATAAATAATAATTAAATGTTGGGGAAGGTGAAAACGATATTTCACCTTCCCATTGACGATTCTAGCGACGAAGATCCCGGTTTTTAATTGAACTTAATTGGTTTGACGGTTTCGTTGGCTGTATTGATACTTAAATTTACGTTTTAACAAGCCTGCTGGGTCATCCGGGATTCTTTTGAGCCATTGCTCATTGGCTTGCTGTTCTTCAGTACTCGGTTTTTCTTCAGCAGAGTCCGGACTTGGTTTTGACTTTTCCTTATCTTCTTTGTCTTTTTCTGGTTTTTGCTCCGCTTGTTGAGCTTTGTCTGCTTCTGATTTTTGTGCTTCTTTTTTAGCTTGCTCTTCCTTTTCTTCGTCAGACTTTTGTTCATCAGCTTGTTGCTGTTCAGATTTCTTTTCTTCTGATTGTTGAGGCTTTTTATCTTCTGATTTATCCCCTTCTTTGTTCTGCTGAGAATCCTTTTCGGATGGATCTTCTTTACTATCCTTATTTTCCTTTTTATCCTGCTTGTCCTGTTTATCTTGCTTACCTTTTTGATTTTGTTTGTCTTGTTTTTGCTTTTCGAGTTCCTTTTCTACCAGCTCTTTATTATATTTAGCATCTGCATCATTGGGATTTAAAGTGAGAGCATGCTCATAAGCTTTTATGGCCTCCTCCAGTTGACCCGATTGAGCGAGCGCATTACCTTGATTGTAAGCACTGAGTTCGGTTTGATTATTGGTGAGGCTTTTGAGAGCATTTTCATAATCGCCCTTTTTATAGTGAGCCACTGCTTTCCAGTCAGGATTTTCAAATAAAGCCGCAGCTTGATCAAATTGATTATTTTTAAAAGCAGCTTGTGCTTGCTGATCCTTGGTTTGCCATAAATCTTGCCATTCCAAGGCATAACTATTTTTAGGCAATGGCAACAGCATGAATAAGGCAAGGCATAACAGGCCTTTTCTAAAGCTCAACGCAGCTAAGGGTAGGGCTAGCAATAATAACCAGGGACCTTTATCATCCCATTGCTCGAATAATACATTTTTATTTTCTTTGCCCTCTTGTTGGGCGGGTTGATCTATAGTGGCTAATAGGGTTTTGATATCCGCATCATTGGCCGTGATCGTTTGGTAATGCCCTTTACCTGCCTCAGCCAGTTTTATCATTTCATTAGAATTTAACTTGGGTACCAGGATATGACCCTGTTCGTCTTTTAGAAAGCCGCCTTCTGGGAGAGCAATAGGCGCTCCATCATGGGTGCCAACACCTAATATGGATAGTTGGTAGTTTCCCAGGTTACTTGCTGCATGGTAAGCTTCATCACCGTTAATACTGTCAGTCACTAAAAGTATTTGGCCTTTTTGGAGTCCGGCCTGTTTAAACAATTCAACGGCTTTATTTAGGGCGAGTGCTGTGTTGTTACCTTCGCTGGGCATAATATTAGTGATCAGCGCGGGTAGCTGACTTTTTATTGTTTCGACATCATCCGTTAAGGGTGTGACAGTAAAGGCGTCACCCGCATAAACCAGTAATGCGGTTTGACCATCTTTGCGTTGCGTCAGGATATCGGCAATTTTATAGCGTGCTTTTGTTAAGCGATTGGGTGTTATATCCTCGGCGTTCATTGAGCGCGATAAACTTAAAGCAATAACCAGAGCAGAGTCATTTCTAAATACAGGAGAGGGTAGATGCTGCCAAGTTGGACCCGTTAATGCAATAATAAGTAATAAAGTGGTGATGGTGCCTGTTGTTAGTGGCCATCGGCTTTGGGTAGTCGCTTTATCTTCTAATAGATAGGGTAATAACTCTGGGTCGCATACTGAAGCCCAATTGCCACGACTCAGTTTAGTTTTTAATAATAAGATAACGATAACCACAAATGGGATCATCGCCAGTAACCAATAGGGTCTGATAAAGTGAAATTCAGCCAGATTCATGACAACCTCACGCGTGATAGACAGATAAATGCAACTAAAGCCAGTGCCACACCTAAAGGCCAGACATATAATTCAGTTTGGGGTCTGAAGTATTGTTTATCTTTTTCAACGGGTTCCAGTTTATCGAGTAACATATAAATATTATTCAGTTCATCAGAGTTTCTTGCCCTAAAATACCGGCCTCCTGTGCTTTCAGCGACTTTAACTAAGGTATTTTCATCTAGGTCACGTGAGGGGTTAACTTTTCTGCTGCCAAAAAAAGTGCGGACTATCATTTCATCAGCACCGACACCAATAGTGTATATTTTTAATTGGTTGGCAGCCGCAAGTTCAGCGGCTTTTAAGGGTGATACTTCCCCTGCTGTATTAGCGCCATCGGTTAATAATATGAGAACACGGCTATTAGCCGGTTGATTTTTAAGGCGTTTAACAGCTAAACCAATGGCATCTCCGATCGCTGTATTATCGCCAGCAAGTCCGATAACAGCTTCATCCAATAAAGTTTGTACGGTTTTCCTATCAAAGGTTAAGGGGGTTTGCAAATAAGCTTGAGTACCAAACAGAATGAGCCCTACCCGATCTCCAACTCGCCGATTAATAAAATCGACGGCAACAGATTTGATAGCAGTGAGTCTATCGACCGGTGTTTTATTAATAAGAAAATCCTGTTCTTCCATACTCGCAGATAAATCCACAGCCAGCATTAAATCACGACCACTGATAGCCTGTTCTATGGGTTCTCCTAACCATTGTGGACGGGCGCAGGCAATGACTAAAAGAAACCAGGCAGTTGCTGCCAGTAATAAAGGCCATTGTTGATCTTGAGATATGGCTTGAGGTTTACCCTCCGAAAAATCATCCAGAAAAGGAACTTTCAAAGCAGACTCTTCAACAGGAATATTTGCTGGAATCAACCAGCGAATTAACAAAGGTAAAGGTAAGGCTAGTAATAGCCAGGGCCACTCAAAATGAATCATGATTTTTTCTTTCTTTTGGTATGGTTAGTTTGGGCGTTAAGCCAATCTTCGCACAAACTGATCAACTGACTTATTTCTGGTTCTGTAGGCGTATTTTTTCGATAAGCTGCTTCAGCTAATAATTGGCCACAACCCTGGCTAAAGTGAGAGCCTGGTACTAATTGATCAAGAAAAGCTAACCATTCACGCCCTGTTAAACTGGCGGTTTCTGCTCTGGGTGAAGTGCTGATGGCAACCCGTCTTATGAGAATAGAGAGTTCCCGTAATTTTTTGTCATTCTCTTTAACGTCGTATTGTTTGATGATAGCCAAGGTTTTTTTAGCCATCTTAATGGCCGTTTTTCGCGTTAACCGTTTATAAAGCCAGTATAAAAAAAACAATACTAGTGGAACAATAATAGCCACTAACCACCAACCAATGGCGGGTGGCCACCAACTGATAGTTTCTGGAAGATGAATGTCTTTTAGAGGAAGTTGCGTGGGTTGCATGTTTTATATAAACGTAATGATTTAATTTAAAATTATCTTAAACATTGCAAAGGATCTTCTAAGGTACTGCATTGAATAAATGTAAGTCCCCGTTTTTTAGCTAATAATTCAAGTCTTCGTTTGCGCTGTTCAAAGCGTTGCTGATAATTTAATAGACGTTGTTGATCAGTTGCATCAATAACGACATCGCGCACAGTGTCTGTAAATCGGTACCGACCTTTAACAGGTAAACTGGTTTCCAGGGGATCGTAAATAAAAATAAGTACGACTTCACAATGCCTGGATAACTTGGATAAGTGAATCTCTGCAGCGTCATTGATACCTCGAAAGTCGCTGATAATATAAACCAGGCTGCCTGGGCGGGCATGTTGAGTTAAGCGCGCTAATATCTGTTCTAAAGTAATGTGTTGGGATATTTCGGCGCTTGACTCATGCTTTGAAAAAGTAACGTCGGTTTTACTAACCAAAGCATTTAAAAAGCGGAGTACAGCGTGTCGACCATTTTGAGGTTTTAACTCACGACATTCAGCATCAGAAAATGTTTGTCCCCCTATTCTGTCACCATGATATTCAGCAGCCCAAGCTAATAAACTAGCCAGCTTTGTTGCGACTACGGACTTAAAAACACCCCGCGTTGCAAACTGCATCGTTTTTCGATTATCAACCGAAATGAACACGGGTCTTTCACGCTCCTCTCTGAAAACCTTGGTATGCGTCTTTCCGGTTCGTGCGGTGACTCGCCAGTCAATGCTACGAATATCATCACCAGGTTGATAGAATCGTGATTCGTCAAACTCCATACCGCGTCCTTTAAAGCGTGATACATAACCTCCACTTTGCTGGGAACGATTTTCAGAGTGATGCAAATTGATACGGGTTGCTAGTTTTGCCAAGTCAATTAATGATTTTAACGAAACAGAAATCCGCTCACTCGGGGTTGAGTTGCTAGAAGCGCTTTTTGTATTTTTACTGAATAGCATCAAGGTACAGCAATCCTGGAAATAAGCTCTTTGATAAAATGATCGGTGGTAATGCCTTCGGCTTCTGCTTCATAAGATAAAATTAACCGATGTCGTAACACATCAAAAGCCATCTCTTGAATGTCTTCAGGGCTAACAAAGTCACGTTGCGCTAGCCAGGCCTTGGCTCTGGAACAACGGTCAAGGGCAATACTGGCTCTAGGGCTGGCGCCATATTGCAACCAGGAAGCAAGGTCTTGTCCATAAGCTGAAGGATGACGGGTTGCCAGAATGATTTGTAATAAATAATCCTCAAGGCTATCTGCCATATAGATATCCAGAACTTCATTACGCGCGTCAAATAGAGTACTTTGACTAATAGGGGGGAATTTTGCAGAATTTTTTAAAGATTCAGCGCGTGCTTCAGCCCTAGCAAGATGTAATATACTTTTTTCATGTTCGGCTTTAGGATAGTCGACTTTTACATGCAGTAAAAAACGGTCTAATTGTGCTTCGGGTAGTGGATAGGTCCCCTCTTGCTCAATTGGGTTTTGAGTGGCCATGACCATAAATAATTTTGGTAATGGATAAGTTGCTTGTCCCACGGTTATTTGGCGTTCTGCCATGGCTTCAAGCAAGGCGGCCTGAACTTTAGCGGGTGACCGGTTAATCTCATCAGCCAAAATCAGATTATGAAATAAAGGGCCTTTTTGAAATTCGAATGTACCCTGCTGAGGACGATAAATTTCTGTCCCTGTTAGGTCTGCAGGTAAGAGATCTGGCGTGAATTGTACGCGATGAAAATCACCGTGGATACCTTTGCTCAGGACATTAATCGCTCTGGTTTTTGCTAAACCCGGAGCACCTTCAACGAGTATATGACCATCTGCCAATAAGCCAATGAGCATTCTTTCTACAAGAACATCCTGGCCAATAATTTCTTCGTTAATATAATTTTTTAAGCCAATTAACAACGATTGAGTGGAGCTTTTAGAGCGGTTGGGTTTGGTAGTAGGTTCTTCTGACATGATGTTAGTGTTATTAATCGATAGTAAATGGTGATATACCCAAAATGCGTAACATATTCTATTATGATTACTGCTGAAGGCCATTAACTTAAGTCAAGTTAAGTGACGATGTGGTTCAATAAACAATTTTTTTACTAAAAGGTTCCCCTATTCTAACTGTATAGTGGGTTAAGTAGGTAAGTTAGCTTAATAAATTTAATCTCATGTTTAAAACGAAACCGGATCAATCAATGTCGCTACCCACAGGCATTGCTTATGTTATTTCTAATGAAGCGGCTGAACGCTTTAGCTATTATGGAATGAGAGCCATATTAGTGGTTTTTATGACCCAGTATTTATTGAATGCATCCGGTCAACGGGATGTGATGTCAGATAATGAAGCCCAGGGATATTTTCACTTGTTTGTATCGAGTGTTTATTTTATGCCGCTGTTAGGGGCTTTATTGGCAGATGGGGTATTAGGAAAATATAAAACGATTATTTTGTTGTCTTCGCTGTATTGTTTAGGTCATTTTGCTTTAGCCATTGATAACACCCGGATGGGCTTATTGTTGGGACAAGCGCTGATTGCTATCGGAGCAGGTGGGATTAAAGCCTGTGTGTCTGCGCATATTGGTGATCAATTTGGAATTGGCAACCAGCATTTAATGTCCAAAGTCTATAGCTGGTTTTATTTTTCAATTAACCTGGGTGCGTTTAGTGCTATGTTGATTATACCCTGGTTACTTGAACAGTATGGGGCGAGCGTTGCTTTCGCCGTACCGGGGTTATTAATGTTGTTGGCGACTATTATTTTTTGGTCTGGACGTTATCGTTTTGTGCATGTTCCTCCGGCGGGGATTGGTTTTATCAAGGAGATGTGCAGTCAGGTCGGCTTAACGTGTTTGGCTAAGCTAGCTGTGATTTATGCTTTTATTGCGGTGTTTTGGGCCCTTTTTGACCAAACAGGTTCTTCCTGGATTGTGCAGGCTCAAAAAATGGATCGCATGGTGTTGGGCGTTGAATTATTGCCTTCACAAATTCAGGCGGCTAATCCATTGTTGATTATGCTTTTAGTGCCTTTGTTTTCTTATGTTATCTATCCTTTGTTGAGTCGGGTTCTGACGTTAACGCCGTTGAAAAAAATGCAAATTGGTTTATTCATAACGGTGATAGCTTTTGCTATACCGAGTGCTTTACAAATGCAATTGGATGATGGGCTAACGCCTTCCATTGAATGGCAATTAATTGCGTACATATTGTTAACGTCAGCAGAAGTGATGGTTTCAATTACCTGCCTGGAGTTTTCTTATACTCAAGCCCCCAAAACCATGAAGTCTTTTATAATGGCTTTTTATTATTTATCGGTAGCGGTGGGTAACCTGTTTACCAGCGGGGTTAACTTCTTTATACACAATCAGGATGGAAGCAGTAAATTGGCGGGTGCCAGTTATTTCTGGTTTTTTACGGGTTTAATGTTAATAACGGCCTTGTTGTTTATATTCGTCAGTCGTCGTTATCAAGAGAATACTCCTTAATGCACGATAGGGTCATTAGTGTATAATTCAACCACTCTATTTTTCTGATAATTTCAATAGAAACTCATTTCTTTCTAAGTAAGGTCGATTCATGATTATTAAACCCAAGGTTAGAGGTTTTATTTGCACTAACGCTCATCCCCAAGGATGCAAGGCAAATGTAGAAGAACAAATTGCTTATATTAAAGCCAATGGACAGCTAGCTAAGGAAACAAGCGGTCGTCCTAAAAATGTTTTAGTTGTCGGTTGTTCTACGGGCTATGGCTTAGCCTCTCGCATAACGGCTGCCTTTGGCGCAGGTGCAAAAACTTTAGGCGTTTGTTTTGAACAGCCACCTTCAGAAAAAACAGCGTCTGCTGGATATTATAATACTGCGGCTTTTCATGATGCGGCTGCAGAAGCCGGTTTATATGCCTATACTATTAATGGCGATGCTTTTTCTACGGCGATAAAAGATCAGGCCTTAGCGAAAATTAAAGCGGACTTGGGCAAGATTGATTTGGTCATCTATAGCTTAGCCTCTCCACGTCGCACTGACCCGGTCACTGGACAAGTTTACTCTTCGGTTCTTAAGCCTATTGGCGCGGTTCATACCTCAAAAAATCTAAATACAGATAAATTAAAAATTAACGAAATTACGTTATTACCTGCTACTGAAGAGGAAATTGCTAATACGGTAAAAGTAATGGGTGGGGAAGATTGGGAATTATGGATTGATGCCCTGCAAGAAGCTGATTTGTTAGCCGAAAACGCAAAAACGGTTGCTTACACTTATTTGGGTGATAAATTAACCTGGCCTATTTATGGTCAAGCCACTATTGGCAAAGCAAAAGAAGATTTAGATCGTGCGGCCAAGGCGATTAATTTAAAACTACAAAGCGTAAACGGCAGTGCTAATGTGGCGGTCTTAAAAGCGTTAGTGACCCAAGCCAGTTCGGCTATTCCCTTAATGCCTTTGTATTTATCGATTTTATTTAAAATCATGAAAGAAGAAGGCACTAACGAACATTGCATTGAGCAAATTCAACGCTTGTTTACCGAATGTTTGTATACGGATGAGCCAAGAATTGATAGTGCCAACCGTTATCGCGTTGATGAAAAAGAACTGGACACCCGTGTGCAAACTCGTGTTGAAGCGATTTGGGTTGAAGTGACTGAAGAAAACCTGTTAGAGCTGACTGATTATAAAGCTTACACGGATGACTTTTTAAAGCTGTTCGGTTTTGGCATCGACGGTATCGATTACGATCTGGATATCAGTCCAGGAGTAGAAACTCTTTTTTAACACATAAATAATTCTTACTCATGCCTATGATAACAATAGGCATGAATCTACCTTGGCCTTTAACTTAAGCTTGAGATTCAGTGGTCTAATTGTAAAAGCTAAGTTCATGGATATTTTCTTCATTTAAAGTAATGTCAGATCTAAATATTTCAAAAACCTCAACCACCCATCGGCCAGTTACCTGTGAAAATTGCAATCTGGATAATTTATGTATACCTAAGGGCCTGGATAGACAAGAAATAGGGGAGGTGGCTTTATTGGTTAATCGAAATAATATTCGTCATAAAGGCGAGGCCATTTATCATGCTGGAAGTCCGTTTAGAGGTATGATTGCTTTAAGGTCGGGTAGTGCAAAGTTAACCAGTTTTGATCAAGACGGTAATGAGTTGGTGGTGGCATTTATTTTGCCGGGTGAGATAGTTGGTTTTGATGGTTTAGCCACGCAAATACATAATTGCACAGCAATTGCTTTGGAGACAGTTAATTATTGTCATTTACCTGCCCATAAGATTGAGCAGTTGTCGCTTAATACACCCAGTTTGGTCAATGTTTTATTACAAAGATCATGTGATGAACTCGATTCACAAGTACAAAAATTGTTGATGAGCAGGCGTTCAGCAGAGAAACGGGTGGCAAATTTTATTTTAAATATATCTGAGCGTTTGCGGGTGCGTGGGTATTCAGAGCTTGAGTTTCGTTTGAGTATGTCCAGGGAAGAAATAGGTAATCATTTAGGGGTCACGCACGAGACAGTCAGCCGAATTATTCAGCTCTTTCAATCTCGTAAACTCATTGAGGTTAAGTCGAAGCAATTAAGGATTATGGATAAAAAAGAGCTGTTTAACTATTTACAACTTGCACATTAAACAGCCCAAATAATGAGGATTTATTTAATAGAGGCACAATAATGCATTCAATTAATGGATTTTTGTGCTTTAAAATGGTAAAGCTAAATAGTTGACTACAAAGGTAAGTCGTTTATCTTTTTCTTGAACGTCACTAATTATAGTCGCTCTCCAAGGGTGTTAGTTATAATTAAGAAGTAGTTGAATGGCGTCAACTGGACGCTATTAAATCAAAATATTGTTTTAGAAAATTGAGCTAGATCAAAAAAATGTTTCTTTAATGGGCTTGGTCTAATAATTTTATAAGCGTTAAACACTGGGTATTAACATGAGTACATCTAAAACAATATTAATTACTGGATGCTCTTCTGGTATTGGTTACACTACCGCAGTCCTTTTAAAATCAAGAGGGCATCAAGTTATCGCCACAGCAAGAGATATCGTTGATGTAGAACAGCTAAAAAATGAAGGCTTTACGGCTTTGCAATTAGATTTAGCCGTGAGCAGCAGCATTAAAAATGCAGTGAATGAATTGATTGTACTAACCGGTGGAAAAATTGATGCGTTGTTTAATAACGGCGCATTTGGTCAGCCTGGTGCGGTTGAGGATTTAACACGTGATGTGCTCAGATTCCAGTTTGAAACTAATTTGTTTGGCACCCATGAGCTGACTAATTTAATTATACCTTTGATGCGTCAACAAGGGCATGGTCGAATAATTTATAACAGCTCTATATTGGGGTTAGTGGCAATGCGTTATCGAGGTGCCTATAATGCAAGCAAATTTGCTTTGGAAGGGTTGGCTGATACCTTACGCCTTGAGTTATACGGAACATCCATTCATATTTCCTTGATAGAACCAGGGCCTATTTTAAGTGAGTTCAGGACAAACTCGTACCTTTTATATAAACGAAATATAGATGCTGAGCATAGTTTTCATAAGCCCGCGTATGAGGCCATAGAGGCCCGTTTGCAAAAAGAAGGTGCCGCTGTAGCATTTACTTTGCCCGCTAAAGCAGTTGCGGATAAGGTGGTTCATGCTTTGGAAGCGAAACAGCCTAAAATTCGTTATTATGTTACGTTTCCAACTTATTTATTTGCGATTCTTAAACGTTTGTTGCCAGTATCCTGGCTAGATTATTTAGCTAGAAAAGTTTAAAGATACTAACTGATGTTACGCAGCCTGTAATTTCCGTAACTCTTCATAGGCTATCTTGTTAGCCTTGAGGAATAACTTGGTTCGTAGTGCAAAATGATTAACCTTGTGTTTTATCTTCAAGCATTCCAGCTTGAACACCGCATAGAT
>CAIPPE010000218.1 GCA_903866825.1 uncultured Methylococcaceae bacterium | reverse complement strand
TCCAGTCGCGGCTTGGTAAGCGGGGACAGTAAAGCCTTGTTTTAACCTGAGATGATTCATCACAAACTCTAGCGGTAATTCAGCTTTAGAAATCAGGTTAGCGCCGCCGTTTTTATGGGTGTTGCTTAAGTATTGTTCAGGACTTTTGGGTTTAAAAGTTCGGGTGATCAAATCCGGGAGTGCCTGGCTTATTTTGCCATGTGCACCGGCACCAATGCCTAGATAATCACCAAATTGCCAGTAGTTTACATTATGTTGGCATTGTCGTCCGGTCTGGCTATAGGCAGAGACTTCATATTGATGATAGCCGTGTTCGGCTAGGCAATGCTGAGCCTGTTTTTGCGTGCTAAAAATAATCTCGTCATTCGGTAATTTTGGCGGGAAGCGATGGAAATAAGTATTCGGTTCCAGGGTTAATTGATAAAACGAGATGTGGGTAGGCTTCAGGCTAATGGCGGTTTTTACATCATTAAGACTGTCTTCTGGATGAGAGTCGGGTAGGCCAAACATGAGATCCAGATTAAAGTTGCTAAAACCGGCCTGTTGAGCAATGTCCCCCGCCGCTAAAGCTTCTTTAGCCGAATGCACACGGCCTAGCTTTTGTAATAACACGTCATTAAAACTTTGAATACCAATGGAGAGACGGTTGATCCCTAGCGCTCTAAATTCTGCAAACTTCTGGCTTTCAAAGGTGCCTGGATTGGCTTCAAGGGTGATCTCAAGGTTGGCTGTTAAGGTTATACGTTGTTCAATGCCTCGCAACAAGCGATCAAAGGATTCAGGAGAGAATAAACTGGGCGTGCCACCGCCAATAAAAATACTACTAATAGGACGAGTCACCGCATAGCGTTGAATATCTTCAGTTAAATCATTCAATAGTGCATCTATGTAAGCAGTTTCGGGCGTATCACTTTTAACGGCATGAGAGTTAAAGTCACAATACGGACATTTTTTAATGCACCAAGGGATATGGATATAGAGACTGAGTGGCGGTAAGGGCATGTTAAGTGACTTATAAATGTGAGGGGGTTAATTTTTCTTAAAAATTGAGTGAAATGACCCGTTCTCTAAACCATTGTCGCCCATTACATTGACCCATGTATGGGCAGGTTTTTCAGAATCACCGGTTACAAAAGTTTTTTCGTATATTGTTTTTTAAAATGTAATAGTTATTTTACCGTCTGCATAGGCGACAACGCCAGATGTCTCTAGTGATCGGGGCTTGTCGTCTGTACTTTTGGTAAAAGATTATGTTACAAACAAAAAATAACCCTTACATGACAGGCTGTCGCATAGAGTTTGATAAAAGTAACTGCGAGGTTTGGGATGTTCACTAGTGAAAATATAAAAACTGTATGCTAAGTTGTTAAAGAAGACTATGCTTCTCTCTAGGGCAACCGCCTTTTTAGAGTTGTGAGTGAGTTATATTTTGCCGCCACTCTTATCATTTGTTGGAGAATTACCATGCAAGCTAAATTGATAGTCAGTTTTGAACGCCTGAATGAAGTTGAGTTTTTGGCTAAATCGTCATCTATCATAGCCGCTTTAACGGGAAATCCGCATTACCAGGAACCGTGGGCAACACAAGCCCCAACCTTGCTGCAATTGCAAGCCGCATTTAATGACCATCAGATCGCTTACAATGACTCTTTAAGCAAAGATACTCAAAAAATAGCGCTACGTGATACAACAAGGGTCATTTTGACTGCACTGCTTAAACAACTGGCGCCCTATCTGGAATTAGTGGCACAGGGTGATACGGCCATTCTGGCTACAACCGGCTATGATTTACGCAATGACATCGTTCATAACCAAGGTAGTGACCCTTTACCAGCTCCTGACAATTTTCAGGTTACTCAGGGTGCTATCAGTGGCACATTGGGTGTTCATGTCAGCAAGTTGGTTGGCGCAGGTGCCTATGATGTGCAGATCAATCTGGGTGATCCCAAGATTGAGAGTAATTGGCAGCACGCGATCACCTCTACAAGTTGCTTAAATATCTTATTGGAGGGCTTGATACCGGGACAGGCTTATTGGCTGCGTATCAGAGGTGTTAATGGGAATGGGCTGGGCGCATGGAGTAATCTGCTGAGTATTTTTGTGAATTAGGGGGGGGGTAGGAAATTGAGGAAATGGGCAGGGTGAGAGCTCTGCCTTTTTTTGTGGGCGATTGGGTGGGTAGAGGGTGTTGGAAAGTTTGTTATTGGGGATGTTGTTATATTTTTGGCTAATCAGGTAAGTCGGGGGTAAGATTGATCGTAAATGAATAGCAAGGTTGTGCCATAAAGAGACGGTCAGATCCGTCCGCTTTATGGCGATGAATATGGCACACAGAAGTTCGATAATTTCCTATTATAGTGTCTTTGGTTAGGGGATGATCTACAATAGTAAGTATAACCCATCGTACTTAAATACCTTCAATGTTCAGGAACTATACCAGTAAATTACTATCACTATTACTATTG
>CAIPPE010000217.1 GCA_903866825.1 uncultured Methylococcaceae bacterium | reverse complement strand
TAACAAGATAGCCTATGAAGAGTTACGGAAATTACAGGCTGCGTAACATCAGTTAGTATTATCTACATACATTCTTTAGGCTCTATGTGAATCGTAGTGGGTAATGCGATAATATGGGGATTAACAGTGAAACATTATTTAGTATGGCTTTAGGCCTGCAAACCCCTTGGCAGGTCAAAGATGTGACCTTTACTACGAATGCATCAGGTCGTAGCGATAATCACTGGCATTCAATGAGTGACAGACTCAAGTGAGGAAATTTAACATAAGGTTTCATTTTATATAATGGATGCAATTTGTTGGCGGAACTAACTATTAGTCACGCATGTTCTAGAGAAATGAACTACTCATACGAATTGGAGAAGGAATGTAATGCAAACACTACGAAATACCATAGTTTGCTTTTTGGGTAGGGAATATCGGTTAAAGTATTAGTCGGAGGTTAATTAATGACCGGTTTTTTACCGGAGAATCCTGGAGTGATAGTAATTGACGTTCTTACCTTTTTTAAAAAGCAATCCAGATAGCAGAGCCGATTTTATACTCAAGGCTAATACGCAAATACACAGAGCCTTCAAGCCCGTGTGCGGCAATTAGTCACATTTTAACGATTAACAACGACTGATAGAATGTGTAGAAGTGTTACCCGTATGAAAAACAAAGCATTTCCTTCTCTTAAATCGGATGATTCCATTATTTGACTGGATTTTTCTGCTTTCAAGTCTCTCATGACCGGATAGTTTAATCGTGATTCACGTATATCCAACACTGACTTTAAGTGAGTTGCGTATTTTTTCTATACATTGATTCACCGAATGACTGCCGGAGCTTATTTTGCATGGACTGGTTAAAAAACTGGCGAACTGGACTATTTCGACACGCCCGCAAGTGACGGCGGTATAGATTTGGCCCATGATGGGGTGTTAAAAGCAGCAAGATAGACTCTTTTTGCGGTCAATAGGGATCTCTGGGTGTTTTTAAACATCATCTATTATTAATTAATCCGGGATACAGAAAAGAAAACATAGTTTGTTAAGTCTGATAAAAGGAAAATAGTCAACATGCACATGGAATACCGTATTGATCTAATCTTGTTTTCAATCCTGATTGCCATATTGGGGTGTGCGGCAGCATTATATTTGTTACGCGGTATAAACAACCTGATCCCTTCTTACCGAAAGCTAAGAATTCTATTGGCGGCCTTCGTTTTCGCAACGGGGACCTGGGCGATGCATTTTATTGGGATGCTATCGATGAAAATGCCAATGTCATTAACTTATGATACCGCTATAACGGCGACGTCCTATTTTTGTGTTGTAGCAGGCTCAATACCCGCCATGGTCATCATAAGCAATAAATCGCAGACCGTATTTCATCGCTTTGTTGCCGCCATATGTCTGTCAATATCTATTTGTGTCATGCACTTTTCGGGCATGAACTCGCTAGCAATTCATCCTAGCTATCAGGCAAGTTGGGTCATCGCCAGTATGCTAGCTGCATTTATAGCGTCCTACAGTGTGTTATGGGTTTGTCAATTATGGAAAAACCAGTACGAGCAAGCTCATCTTTCATTTATCGTGAATAGCATCATCATGGGCGTTGCTGTCAGCAGCATGCACTATATAGGCATGATGACAACACACTTTAATGCACCTGATTTCTCGATCATTTTGAATGAAGGACTTAATCAAGAACGAATGGCCTATTTAACGGGTACATTGACAATCCTCACCTTATTAATTCTGACGTATACGACGATACAACAAAAGCGAGTGACTTTATGGCAACCAATACTGATCGTTGGACTTGTGGAGCTCTCCATCATGTTACTGATGCCGGTATTCACGCAGAAAAAAGCCTCATCTGAAATCGAGTCATTAGTTGATATGGGATTTTTAATGCTTTTCATTTCCCCGGTTGCCTGGCGTTTAAGACAAACTTCACATCACTTGTACGAAGCAAAACGGGTCCTTGAAAAAAACCTGCAAACGCAGAATGCCATCAATCAATTACTAGCGCTACAATCTGATTTATTAAATAAAGACGATCTCTTTAAGCAGGCTTTGGATGTGTTTTTTACCCTGGACTGGTTAAACGTCGAATCTAAAGGCGCTATTTTTTTAACGAGTCCTAACACCGAATCCTTAACAATCGTGGCGCATACTGGCTTATCAGAAAACGGGATTAGCCGTTGCCAAGAGGTTGTTCGTGACGACTGCTTATGGAATACTGTCACTGTTGATAGGGTCATAAAACAGTCCTGTCAGGTCACGTGTAAGCCGACCAAACATAATGGAAACAGGCTTGATTATGGGCATTATCTGGTGCCCTTGATTTCTGAAAAAAAATTAAAAGGGGTTTTATGTTTATATCTTAAGGCCGATCATAGATATGATACAACTGAAGTTAATACACTAAAAGTGTTAGGTACAACTTTAGCCGAGTTGATCCGTGCCAAACAGGCCATGATACAACTCAGTCTTGCCGATACCGTTTTCATGCATAGCCTGACGTGCTTGATGGTCGCAGACGCTGAAAATAAAATTCTTAGCATCAACCCGGCTTTTACGACGGTTACGGGTTATACCATAGATGATATCAAAGGGAAGCCCCCCACCATTCTAAGTTCAGGCCTCCATGATGATGATTTTTACGCCGACATGTGGCAAAAACTCAATCAGACAGGCTACTGGCAAGGCGAAGTCTGGAATAAACGCAAGAATGGTGAACAATATATTGAGTGGTTGAGTATCGCTGTCGTTCGAGACGACAAGGATCAAGTTCAAAATTATATTGCCGCATTTGCGGATATCACTCATCAAAAGGAAGCCGAAAAGCGAATTATAGAATTGGCTTATTATGACAATTTGACCGGGCTTGCCAATCGAACCTTATTTTATGATCGATTTAAACAGTCGATTATTCATGCTAAACGACAAAACAATCAATTAGGGTTACTATTCATTGATCTTGATCGCTTCAAAGATGTGAATGATGCGTTGGGGCATGCGACAGGCGATTCCCTGTTGAAAATAGTCTCTAGCCGTATCGGTCTCTGTTTAAGAGAAAGTGATGTGCTTGCCCGATTAGGTGGCGATGAGTTTGTCATTCTATTAAAGGATTTGGATGATGCGACAGGCAGTGCTTTGGAAAGTTGTGCCAGAGTGACAGAGACTATCTTACGAGCAGTCAGTCAGAGTTACCATTTTGGGCAATATACGTTCTATGGCGGTTGCAGTATTGGGATTGCCCTTTATCCGGATCATGGTGATAACGTTGATGATTTAATTCAAAAGGCAGATACCGCCATGTATGAAGCCAAAGAGGCCGGCCGAAATACCTACCGGTTTTTTTCCAATGAACAGTCATTAGCGTTGGTAAACAAGCTTAATATGCATCATGCTTTACGGCAGGCATTGAACAATAATGAATTTTATTTGATGTATCAGCCGTTAATTAACCTGTCTGATCGTTCGATCATTGGGGCTGAAGTCTTATTACGCTGGCAGCATCCTGAATTAGGCACAATTTCCCCGGTTGAGTTTATTCCGCTGGCTGAAGAAATGGGCTTGATTGTAACGATTGGCGAATGGGTCATTGAACAGGCCTGTCGACAAATTCAACAGTGGCAGCGTAAAAATTGCTTCATTGAGCAGAGCCTCGCTGTTAATGTATCGATTCATCAATTGTTGCATCCCGGATTTGCGGAGCGGCTTTATTCGATCTGTCAGCAATTTGCAGTTTCACCCACGCACTTGGAATTGGAAATCACCGAAGGTAGTTTGGCACATCCGCCGGACTCAATGACAACCACCTTGCGTCGATTACAAGAATTTGGGTTTAGCCTGTCTATTGATGATTTCGGCACAGATTATTCATCATTAGGTCGATTAAAATCATTTCATGTCGATTTGCTTAAAATTGATCGCAGTTTTGTAAGAGACATGACCTTTGATCCGGAGGATGCGGCCTTAGCAAAAGCCATTATTGAAATAGCCAGCGTATTGAGTTTAACTACACTGGCTGAAGGTATAGAAACAGAGGAGCAATTTCAATTATTAAAAGACTACCAGTGTGCCCGTGGTCAGGGATATTTGTTTGGAAAACCCATGTTGGTTCATGATTTTGAAGAACATTGTGGATGGCTGTTCTGTCTAAAATAATAAACGCTCGGAATTTAAGGCCGCTTCCTACTACGATCTATGCTGCATGCTGAAATTCGTTTGTCTAATCAGAGCTAGTCATCAAGTTTTCAGGAATAGAATAAGCACATAGGCAGAAGAGCCGTTCATACCAACGTCATTTTGAGTTTTTGCTCAATGACCATCCGGCCCTTTTTTAAAAGGTTATAGACTACCGCCCAAGCACTACTTATGTATTCAAAATACGTGATATCACACAAAATATTAAAAAGTCAGGTCATATAACATAGTTTTTCAGCCCCACCTCTTCAAGCTGGACTATGTTACAGGCTACAGGCCTTGAATTTACTGGTATTTAATCAATTGGCCTGGTTGCTGCTATAGATTAAAAATCATTTAATCCAAGGAGCGCTACGATGTCTAATATCGACCTGTTTTCATCTGTCACTAAGCCCCGCTATACACACACGCCTATTACTAGCAAAGCTTCTGGAAAAATAGTAGCCACTTTAAAAGCAATCACCCTACGCAAAGTTCTGTTAAAGCTGCATCTTTATATTTCTTTGTGGCTGGGAATATTTTTGGCCTTGGCTGGTTTAACCGGTAGTCTGCTGGTTTATAACCATGCGCTGGATAAATGGCTTAATTCGGACACCCTTCAAGTGGAAGCGGGGCAACAACATTTGCCACTGACTGGCTTGATCGCTGCCGCCAATCTGGATTCGCCGATTAAATCACCACCCGCTTACGTCACCTTACCCGAAGAACCTGATGATGTCTTGATTGTACGCTATGCAATACAAGAACAGGGCCAGAAACATAAAGGCATGAATCATCATTTCCAGGAGGTCATGGTCAACCCCTATACCGGACAAGTGCTTGGAGATAGGGACAGAAATGATTCGTTAATGTCAATTATTGTCCGACTACACGCCAATTTATTGGTCGGTGATAACGGTAAACTGATTATGGGCATCACGGCATTATTAACACTGGTGCTGACGATGAGTGGTATTTATTTATGGTGGCCGAAATTAAGTAAATTAAAACAGGCTTTTGTTATCAAACGCAATAGCAGCTTCACCCGTTTTAACTTTGACCTGCATAAGACAGTCGGTATCTACACCGCTATTGTCATGTTGTCAGTGTCTTTATCTGGCGTGTATTTCAACTTACCTAACATCTTTAAGCCGGTTGTCAATTACTTTTCACCCCTGGATGGCATGTCAGGCATGTCGGCGATGATGGGCGGCGTTAAATCCGAAACCGATTCCGGCACGACACTTTCACCTGAAACAGTTATCGATCTGGTAAAGATCGCCTATCCGGGCATACAGGTTCAGCGCATATTCCTTCCGGCCAACCCTGAAGACAGTTACCGGGTGTCTGGTCGTCAAGTTGATGAAATTCGCAGCAATGGCTCCACCACCGTCTGGCTGAATCAGTACAGCGGTAAATTTCTTAAAGTACGTGATCCCAGACAATTTAATGCAGGCACCGCCTTTACTAATCTACAGCTACCGTTACACAACGGGGAAATTCTAGGAACTCCAGGACGGATTATGGTGCTGATTACCGGCTTTGCACCTGTCTTGTTAATGATAACGGGCGTTATCCACTGGCTAAAAAAACGTAAAGCCAAGCGCATTCATAATGCCAGATTAAATACGCGTTAACAACAAAATAACCCTATCCACCTTTTATAAAACAGGACTTATAAAACATGAGAAGCCGTTATCCATCTAGAAAAGCAACAAAAAGATCTCAAGAGCTAACCTTACCCAAATTGTCTCTGGTCAGCAGCCTACTGATCTTGGGTATGACGGGTGCCGATATTACCCAAGCCGAAGATCAGTCTCCACCAGCGGTAGACGTATCTAAACAACAGACAGTATCTAATGAGCAGTCACCAACTACCCCAGCATCTAAACAACAGAAAGCACCTGATAGTAAGAAGGACAGTAAGTCATCTGACACGCCTGTGGTTTTAGAAGATATGGTAGTGGTTACTGCCACACGTTCAGAACTCAGCGCCAGTTTGGCTCCGGCCAACCCAACCGTCATTAACGAGCAGAATACCCAGAACCGGCTTACCCAACGGATAGGCGATGCATTGCTGGAAGTGCCCGGTGTTTATTTAAGAGGTAGCGCCTATGGTACCCAGTGGCCTGGAACGGGCACCGGTGGAGCAGCCATTCATGGTATTACCGACCAACGCCGCTCGCTATTTATGGTCGATGGTTTACCTGTCAACAATGGCGCTTCTAACTCAGTAGACTGGAACACGCTTAACACGGATGATGCCCGTCAGATTGAGTTTGTTCCCGGGCCATTTTCAGCGTTATACGGCAGTAGTGCCATGGGGGGTGTTATTAACGTTATCTCCCAGGAACCCACCAAACGTGAGGGCAGCCTTACCGCCGGTGGCGGTGGTGGAGCAGTCGATCAATGGGGCGTTAAAGGTAAATACCGTGACCGGTTTGCGAATGGTTTAGGTGTGTCATTAACCTATACCCACATGGATAGTTCGGGTTACAACACTAGCGACCCGGTGATTGCCACTGGCTCAGCCGCTGCGAACTCCAGCGCCCTTCCTGTTTATGGCGCCATACCCACGGCGACCGATGCAAACGGTAAACCCGCACTTGGATACTTATTGGGGTATAAAGGCGCAAGGCCTTGGGAACAGGACAATGCTTCGTTGCGACTGTATTATGATTTAACTGATCACACCAAGATTGATGCAGGTATGGCCTGGACACGCTCTACCACCAATCTCACTGCTCCGGACAGCTTCCTGATTAACGCAACGAATGGAGCTCCTTTTCCCTCAGTAGCGGGTAGTAAATCTGTCAATGTCAATGGCTTAGCCACTTCTTTAGCACCCAACACATTTCTTCAGTTGTTACCCAATATTGAAGATACCCGACGATATTTCTCACATCTACGCCATGATTTCGGTAGCGACATAAAATTAAGTGCCGACTTTCAGTACATGGAAAACACCTCGGATTATCAATACGCCAATAATACCTTGGATACACTTACTACGGGGCCTGGTCAGCTTTCCTCACAGCCGAATCATCGTATTGATGGCAATCTGGCCTTGCGATTTCCACTGCTATGGAAAGACCGCAACTTTATGACGACAGGCTTTGGCTTTAATCAAAATGTTCTGGATGCTTCTCAAAAAGCCAATTTGAACGACTGGACCAACGCCAGCAGCATCAGCAAAATCACTAATCTGGGTAGTGGTCAATCCACGATCTTATCCGGGTATTTTCAGGATGAACTCTATATTCGTAAAAACTTGATCGCCTATGCGGGCGGACGTTACGATGATTGGTCCACAAACGGGTCCTATATGCAAACATCCCCAGCCTATAACGCTACCTATAAGCAACGTGGACAAGGACAATTTAATCCCAAATTCGGTTTAACCTGGTTACCAGCCAATGGCTATAAATTGTTTGCGTCTTCAGGCTGGGCCTTCAGACCCCCCACGATGCTGGATCTCTATTCCACATCAGTAGCCAACTCGATTGTCTATAACGGAGTCGCAACCCCTGTACTCAGGCAAGCTAGCCCCGGATTAAAACCAGAAACCATGTTCAGTTTTGAGTTCGGTGGCGAAATTAAACCGATCGAAGGCACGACGTTAGCGGCTAGTTACTTTCACCATTATTTAAACAATTTAATCTATAACCAGACCATTTCTCCTGTCTTGCAACAAGTTAATAATGCGGGTGCTGCCGAAGTCCAAGGTGTGGAAATAAAGTTTAAGCAACAATTATATTGGGATTGGCTGAATTATACCGGCACCTATACTTTTAATAATTCCAGAATAACTTCTAATACTGCCGATCCATTGAGTGTGGGCAAGCAAATAACCCAAACGCCCAAGACCATGTTTACCAGTGGCCTTGATGTGAATTACGCAAACTGGTCGGGCGGTATTATTGGACGCTATGTCGGTAAAGCCTACTCAAATGCCGACAATTTCGACACCCTTAATGGGGTCTATGGCACTTATGACCCGTATTTTATAGTGGACACTCGTGTTAAGTACCAAGCAACCAAACATATTGGTGTGACTTTCTCACTGAATAACTTGTTGGACAGAAATTATTTTTCTTATTATCAAATGGCCGGACGCACTTTTTATGGGGATGTTACCTATAGCTTTTAGTTGAAAAAATACTATTGGAGAAATTATGGAATTAACGCTATTACCGGTCATGGGAATATTTATTGCTATAACTCTATCTCAGGGGGCCTTGGCGAACAGCCAACAAAAACCGGTCACTATCAACTTTGAGGCCGTAGTCGGTGAAAAACCATTTGCTTGCGGACAACGTTATGAAGGCATAGGACTTTCTAAATCACATATCACCCCGGCAGATTTCAGATTTTATATATCAGAAGTCGAGTTGATTGATAACAAAGGTAAAGCTGTGCCTATAAAGTTAAAACAAGACGGTATCTGGCAATACCAGAATGCAGTGCTACTTGACTTTGAGAATGGCAGCGGCCCCTGCGTTAATGGCAATATCGGTTTAAATACAACTGTAACTGGCAGCGTACCCAAAAAACAGTATAGAGGCGTGCGCTTTACACTAGGATTACCCTCTACTTTAAATCATGGTGACTCGACTATCGCACCGGCACCGCTAAATGTTACCAGTATGTTCTGGACGTGGCGTGCAGGCTATAAGTTCCTGAGATTAGAGATGGCCACTTCTGGTTTTCCAGAATTGCCCAAGCTAAAAGTCAAATCAGCTAATGGCAAACCGGATGAAGCAGAAGAGTCATCAGAGTCTGCAGAAAAAAACACTTCAAATTTACCGCAGGCGGGTAAGAAAAAGATAAAAATTGCGGGCTTCCCTGTCCATTTGGGTAGTGCTAACTGTGTGTCGCCATCAAAGACTACACCGGCTCTTTCCTGTGCTAATCCTAATCGTGTCACTGTCAACTTTGATAATTTCAATTCTAACAAAAATAGCATAGTCGTCGATATCGCCAGTTTGCTACGGGATACTAATGTGGACTATACCTTTACCAATGCAGGCTGTATGTCAGACACCAAAGATGCCGACTGCAAAGGTATCATGTCAAATTTTGGGGCGCCGTTTAATGACCAGCCTGCCTATCCTCAAAACTTCATGCGGGTAAAATAAGTATGAGATTTAAAGCGTGGTTAAGGCGGGTTCTCCTGTTCTGCATTGTGCCTTTGCTACTAGGTGCGAGCCGCGTCGCTGTCTATCATTGGGATAAACCGGATTGGGTACCAGAGCCGGTGGTACCCGCTGATAATCCCATGAGCGCCGATAAAGTCGAGTTGGGGCGACTGTTGTTTTATGACAAACAATTGTCGGCCAACAATGAAATGGCCTGCGCGACCTGCCATATCCAGGAAAAAGGCTTTACCGACGGTAAAGCCCTGTCACCAGGCGTGAATGGCGAAGAGGGGGTACGTAACGCTATGTCTTTGGTTAATTTGGCGTATATGCCCGTACTCACTTGGGCAAACCCCAACCAAAAGAACCTGGAAACACAATTGTTGGTCCCTATTTTTGGTGGTGATCCCGTCGAATTAGGTATGGAGGGTAAAGAAAATCTATTGTTTGCACGACTGCAAACCGATGTTCGCTATCCATCGCTATTTAAAAAGGCATTTCCTGCCGAAAAAGGTGCGATCAATCTGTCCACTATTTCAAAAGCCATTGCCAGCTTTGAACGCAGCTTGCTGTCGTTTAATTCACCCTACGACCACTACAAATACGGAGGACAGTCGCAGGCAATTTCCGAGTCTGCTAAACATGGCGAATCATTATTTTTTGGCGATGAACTGGAGTGTTCGCATTGTCATGGCGGTTTTAATTTTACCGACAATATTCAACATCGGCGTTTGGCTTATCCAGAATTAGGTTTCCATAATACCGGACTCTATAACCTTGATGGTAACGGCGCTTATCCGGCAGACAACTCTGGCATTAGCGCGATCACTGGCGATCCGGCTGATGAGGGCAAATTTCGCTCACCCACATTGCGCAATGTAGCCGTAACGGGTCCATATATGCACGATGGTTCTATTGCCAGTTTGCGTGACGTTATTATCAGGCACTACGCTGTCAAGGGAAAAGCCGTGAGTGACGGGCACGCACCGAGTCCATTAAGAGATCCGTTGATTGACGGTTTTAAAATCAGTGATGCAGAGATAGACGATTTGTTAGCTTTTTTGGAAGCATTAACGGACCGGACGTTTTTAAGTGACCCTCAATTCGCTGATCCGTCCGGCAAGTAATCATAGATGATCTGGAATGTTGAGTGGTTTATTCGAGGGATAATACTCCGCCGGTGTGTGGACATCAATCTGGATTGGGCTCCCCCTTAATATTGCATCACCCAACGAATTTAATCTCACTTGCGAACACGAATAAGGTCGGGATAAAGTTTATATGGGATACCCAAATTACCGAACTGACTATTAATGAAAGCTACTTATCGCAATGATAGAGAATGTGGAAGGTTTAAAAAATAACTGATGTTACGCAGCCTGTAATTTCCGTAACTCTTCATAGGCTATCTTGTTAGCCTTGAGGAATAACTTGGTTCGTAGTGCAAAATGATTAACCTTGTGTTTTATCTTCAAGCATTCCAGCTTGAACACCGCATAGAT
>CAIPPE010000216.1 GCA_903866825.1 uncultured Methylococcaceae bacterium | reverse complement strand
TCCAGTCGCGGCTTGGTAAGCGGGGACAGTAAAGCCTTGTTTTAACCTGAGATGATTCATCACAAACTCTAGCGGTAATTCAGCTTTAGAAATCAGGTTAGCGCCGCCGTTTTTATGGGTGTTGCTTAAGTATTGTTCAGGGCTTTTAGGCTTAAAGGTTCGAGTGATCAAGTTGTGGAGTGCTTGGCTTATTTTGCCATGTGCGCCTGCACCAATGCCTAGATAATCACCAAATTGCCAATAGTTTAAATTATGTTGGCATTGTCGTCCGGCCTGGCTATAAGTAGAGACTTCATATTGTAGACAATGATTCAGGAGAAAATAAACTGGGTGTGCCGCCGCCAATAAAGATACTACTAATGGGACGAGTCACCGCATAGCGTTGAATATCTTCAGTTAAATCATTCAATAGAGCATCTATGTAAGCCGCTTCGGGCGTGTCGCTTTTAACGGCATGAGAGTTAAAATCACAATAGGGGCATTTTTTAATGCACCAGGGAATATGGATATAGAGACTGAGGGGAGGTAAGGGCATGTTGAGTGACTTATGAATGTGAGGGGGTTACTTTTTTAACCCAAGGCATTAAAACTAAGGCCATAAAAAATATAATGGCCAGGGTGTGAAACAGGGTATTTAAAGTTAATATTTCTGCTTCACGCATTAATAACCCCGATAATTGCTGTAAAGCTGCTGTTTCTGGATTAGGCACGCCCATTGCAGACAGTCTTTCTGTTAAGCCCCCTAAATACGACTGGGCATGCGGTGAGCCAGGGGTGATATGTTCACTTAATACTGCATAATGTAATTTGTTTAAATAGGTCATCAGGGTATTGGCTACCGCCAAACCAATCGCCCCACCCAAATTACGGGTCAGGTTGTAAAGCCCGCTGGCATTTTTAACTTCATCAGCGGGTAAAGTACCCAGTGCCAGAGAATTAATCGGCAGAAAACAAAACATCAAGGAAAAGCCTCTAACAGCTTGTGGCCAAAAAAATTCCCAATAACCAGATTCCTGAGTCAGATTTCCATTGATCCAACTGCCCAGGGCAAAACCCGATAAGCCCAAAGCTAACATCAACCTGGGGTCAATACGCTTGGCTATGGGGCCAGCTACGAAAGCGGACAATAACTGAAACAGGCCGGTGACCATAATATATTGCCCAATCTGTAAACTGTTTAAGCCTTTAACACTGGCTAAATAAACCGGAATTAAAAACATCAAGGTAAATAAACCGATTCCCAGGATAAATGCAAGTATACAGCCGACAGCGAAATTACGATTTCGAAAGGCTTTTAGATTAACAATCGGGTGATCTATGGTTAATTCCCGATAAAATAGTGCTATGCCTGATAGGGCAGCGATAATACTAAACTGGACAACGACTCGACTTTCAAACCATTGTTCTCTTACACCTTCTTCTAAAACATATTGCAAGCTACCGAGAAAGACCACAATAAATGCAATCCCAAGAAAATCAATTTTATCCAGTAAATTCCAATCCGGTTCATCCACGTTGACAAAGCGCCAGGTGGACAAACAGACCAAAATACCTGGCACCAGATTGATCAGGAACAAGGCTTTCCATGACATGACTTCGGTTAAATAACCTCCCAAAATAGGTCCTGTTGTGGGTGCAATCATTACCACCATGCCGACCACAATGACCATGGAAGGTTGTAATTTACGTGGGAATAAAGTGTAGATGCAGGCAAATACCGTCGGGATCATGGCACCACCGAATACCCCCTGTAAGGCTCTAAACAAGATCATTGAGGGTAGGTTCCAGGCAATGACGCAGCAAAAGCTCATCAGGGTAAAACCACCGCAGGCGATAACAAATAAAATGCGTGTCGAAAATAGTCGGGCCAGCCAGCCTGATAGGGGAATAATGACGACTTCGGCGACTAAATAAGCGCTTTGTATCCAGGTAATTTCATCCTGGGTGGCAGAGAGACCTGCCTGGATCTGTTCTAAAGAACTTGCAACGATTTGAATATCAAGAATCGCCATAAAGATACCCAGTACCATCGAAAAGAAGCCGATCCATTGCTCCTTGCTGACGGTTTTTTCTTCAATAGCGGTCATCACTACCTACCGAATTTTGACTTTAATCGAAGTGGACAGTCCGGGTTTTAACTGATGGATATCGTTATCTGGTAAGAAAGCAATCTTTACCGGTACGCGTCGGACAATTTTAGTGAAGTTGCCGGTGGCATTTTCTGAGGGTAATAAACTAAACTCTGAACCGGATGCTGGAGAAAAACTATCAACCACGCCTTTAAAGACTTGATCAGGGTAAGCATCGACTTTAATGTCCACAGGCTGGCCTTCTTGCATTTGGGTAATCTGGGTTTCTTTAAAGTTCGCTTCAACGAATAAACCGGCAGCTGGAATTAAAAACCCCAGTGGACTACCTGATTTAAGCAATTGTCCAACTTCAACACTCCGATTACCAATAGTGCCAGAACTGGGTGCGGTAATACGAGTATTGTCGAGATTGATACGGGCCAGTTGTAAATTAGCGGCGGCAATTTGAATACGAGCCCGGGCTTCTTCTATCTGAGCATCAATCGCCGCTAATTGGCTTTCTTCCTCCTGGAAATTAGAGTTTACTTTATTCAGTTGGGCATTAGCCTGTTTATGCAATGATTCAGCACTATCCCTCGATTGCGCTGAGATGGCACCTTCTTTAGCCAGATTGTTAAAGCGTTTTAAATCTTTACTGACTCTTTCCAGTTCAGCCGTTGACGCTTCAATACTGGCAGATTGTTGATGAATTTTAGCCATTTGGGTGCGTTTATCGGTTTCAAGGGTTTTGATATGAGCCGTTTCTAACAAGACTTGTGCTTCTGCTTGTGTCACTTTAGCTTTAAAATCGCTATCATCGATGATGACTAAAACATCGCCATGATTTACTTTTTGATTATCATGAAATAATACCGCTTTAACGTATCCACTTTCTTTAGGGCTGATCACTAGCGTGTGTGTTTTTAAATAGGCATTGTCTGTTGTTTCGTAGGGATGAACTTGGTAAAGCCAATACAGGATGCCTGATGTACTTACGGTGATTAAAACTAAAAAGGTTAAGACGGATTTTCTGGATGGGATAAGTGACATAAATTTTTATTGTCTAACTAAACTGAATCGTTTAGTCTAAACAATAAACCAGTGTTAAAGCAAATGGCAGCTTATATTTTTTGACAGGACAAAGTTATGATGCGTAAGATCGGTTGTTGGGGCATTTTAAGTGCTTTAACCGCCTGTACAGTGGGGCCGGATTATAAGGCGGCGTTACCAGTAGTACCTGCACAATGGCAAGCGGCACCGGAAAGTGCACAGAAATTGGGCAAAACAGATTTAAAAGTGTATTGGGAAAGCTTCGGTGATGCAAAGCTCAATCAACTGATCAATAAAGCCTTGCTGGTTAATCTGGATGTAAAGATTGCTCTGGCCCGTATTGATCAGGCACGCTCAGAACGCAAAGGGGTGCGGGCAGAATTATTTCCGACCGTTAATGCGACTGGGGGTATACAGCGTCAAAGTAATCCTTTTCCCGGGTTAGCTCCAGGCATTAAATATAATATGTTTGATTTGGGGTTTGATGCAGTTTGGGAAGTTGATTTATATGGTCGTCAACAGCGTCGCCTGGAATCCGCCTCGGCAGAACAGGATGCAGCGATTGATTTGCATCAGCAAGCCTTGGTAAGCTTGTGTGCAGAATTAGCGCGTACTTATATCGATTTTAGAAGCGCACAAAATCAATTACGTATTACCCGCTCTAATCTTGAATCACAGCAACATACCTTAAGACTGACCGAGCAACTTTATCAGGAAGGTGTTAATGCACGGCATGATGTGGTGCGGGCAAAAGCCCAAGTTGAAACAACTTCAGCAAAGATACCCTCGATTGAAGCGAATTTAATTGCTGCCTTACGTCAACTTGAAGTTTTGGTAGGGCAACAGCCCGGTACTTTGGCCGCTGAGCTGAATGCAACGGATAAAATGCCCATGATACCCTCGCAAATCTTTTTAAGTACACCAATAAAAACGGTTCGACACCGTCCTGATATTCAGGCCGTTGAAAGGCGGTTGGCCGCAGCGACTGCGATGCAAGGGGCGGCTATTGCAGAGCAGTTTCCCAAGTTATCTCTATCAGCTTTTTTTGGAGTGCGGAACAGGGATATTGAAAGTTTATTTAAATCAGCTGCGTTTTCTTATGGTACAGCGGCTAATTTAATGCAGCCACTATTGGATTTTGGACGTATTCAAGCGGGTATCAATTTAGCAGAAGCGAAACAAAAAGAAGCGTATTTAGCGTATGAAAAAACAGTACTGGAAGCTTTGCAGGAAACTGAAACGACATTGACCCGGTATTTAAAAGAAGAAGTCCGAAGGCAGGCGATTGCCAAATCCATTGTCGAGTTACAGGAGTCAATGCGCTTATCTCAATTGCGTTATCAGGAAGGGGTCGTTTCTTTCCTTGAGGTGTTAGATGCCCAGCGCGAGTTATATAACGCAGAGATTGATTTGGCTCGCTCAGACGCAGCAACAGCGACGTATTTAATTGCCTGCTATAAGTCTATGGGGGGCGGGGTGAGTTAGCACAGGTGGCTAACAATGAAGGTAGGCAAACGAATGGAAGGCGCTTTTTAACAACAATAATGCGCAACTTAAGTTTAAAATACCCTTGTTGCCCAAATTCATGTTTTGAATGATTTGCTCCAATGGAATTTGTTCATTTTCAAGTGAACTACCGTAACGTTGTTGAAAAAACACACGTAATCAGTGATAAAGTCATTTTGTTCACCTGAATAAGAAAACTCGCTATCCGCCTTTGTATGTAAGTGAAAGTCGGCGCGTAACCAAGTGGCACCATGCTGAAATAAGTTGTTTTCTTGCGTACACATCTTAATCATTTCCTAATCTTGTTACAGTCATTCAAATAGTTTATGCATTTGTTATCAACCTCACCAAGGCTCACTTAACGTATTGATAATATCCCGCCTCGATAGTACCATTGAACAACGCTCCCAAAGGTTAGCTTTGGGATCTAAGGTGCTACGGTACTTAACAGAAAAGGCATCGACTGCCGACTTTCTTTCGTGCATATAGGCATCCATACGGGCTTCTAACTCAGATTCTTCCTGTATCCAGTCATCATCAATCGTATCTGGCAAACTACCAAAAATATCATACGTGTCTTTTAGCCTTTCTGATAAGACGTTATAGACTTTCTCATCTTGAGTTTCGCTGTAAACCAGGTTAAGCATATCCACACACTTTCTGGCTTGACCAAAACGCTTAATACGCCCCAAGCGTTGCTCTAATCGAGACGGGTTCCACGGTAAATCAACATTAATCAATGTGCCCAGTGTTTGTAAATTAAGCCCTTCACAGGCCGCATCGGTCGCTACAACTAAACGAATTTCACGGGATTTTACCGCCGCTTTAATCACTTCACGATCAACAGTATTAAATTGTTCACCTTTAAACAAGCCACTTTTACCCGCACCCGCATAAACAGCCACCACCTCATCCTTAAAAGACTTGGCTAACTCTTTAGCAATCCATTCAACGGTATCGTAATACTGACTAAAAATAATACAGCCATGCTCTAACCAGGTTTTACCATCCGATTGAAACTCAGTAAGAAACCATTTAACCGTACCCAGTTTAGAATCCACCGCTTCGGGGCGGGTGAGTTGATGAATAATTTCACGTAGACACTCTATTTCTGCGGGTGACATTTCAGACAACAGATGTTCTACTTCATCACTATTATCATCGACTTCGATAAGCGTGCGATCCAACATGCGTTGAGCTGTTTTTAATCCAGAAGCAAAACTGGAGCAAATTCGCTGTAACATCAGCGATTTCATAAAACCGCCTTTTTTAGAACGCTTTTGCAATAACTGGCTAAACTCCACTGCTTTACTATAAGCCACTTCAAACGGAGTATTGGTTGGAATCCCTAAACCCACAAAACGTGCTTGATAAAGATCACTTCTTTTTAACAGGGGATGTGTATAAACACCGACCCGTTCCAGCAAGCCATCGTCTTCTAATTGTTTTCTTTTTCTCAGCACCGTATGTCTAAGCACTGGATTATAGAGACGAAAGAAATCATCCGCTAAACAATCAGACAGCCACATACTTTGGATCAAATAATCCAGATCTTCAAAGCGCTGGGAACAACCAAAAACCTTAGGCTTAATGCCCATTAAGTCTCTGATATTCTGCACGGTATGATG
>CAIPPE010000215.1 GCA_903866825.1 uncultured Methylococcaceae bacterium | reverse complement strand
TTGTTTGGCAGGGATTTCCCTGATCTGTTTTCATGGTTGGCTGATGAAATGGGCGCACTTCCGCTGCCAAGAAAAGGCAGAGAACACGCTATTCGTAACCCATTGTTTTTGAAAACTGTCCCGGCTTAAATTGGAAGCCGGTATCAGTAAAGCCGAAGCGAAACACTTACCCATCATAAGAGCAGCCGCCGGTGAACTGAATTCGATTGTCGATGCAGCAGAAAAAGAGTTATCAAAAACAGGGCATCATTATCAGCGTGGTGGGTTAATAGTGACCGTGATAACAGATCCACAAACCCGAGCCACTAATGTAAAAATCGTATCACCGAACAGCTTAACCCGTGTGATTGCTTCGATTGCTATTTGGCAGCGATACGATAAAAGAGATCGTGAGTGGGTGACTTGTGACCCAACAGAGCGCGTTATCAAAATCCTGCATGACGCTTCACAATATCCACATATGCCTATTCTTAATGGAATAGTTAGACAACCTTACTTTAGATCAAATGGCAGTCTTGTTTGCCAAGCGGGTTATGATGCTGAAACAGGTATGTTTGGGGTTTTTGATAGTCGAAATTTTTTTATCCCCGATGCACCGACAAAAGTACAAGCAGAAACCGCTTTGTTTAAATTAAATGAACTATTAAGCGAGTTTAGCTTTAAAACAGAGCATGACAAGGCCGCCGCGTTATCAGGCATATTAACCGCAGCCATTCGCTCTATACTTCGATTAGCGCCCCTGATGCATGTAAGCGCCCATCAAATTGGGAGCGGTAAATCATTTTTGTGTGAATTACTTACTTTATTTGCTACCCCCGAAAAATCTACCCCGCACAGTTTTCCCAGTGACGACGACGAAATGAAAAAAATGTTACTGGCCGAGTTATTGACCGCACCCGCAGTGATCGAGTTTGATAATCTCACAACAGATTTAATCCCTCATAAAAGTTTATGCACGGTACTGACTTCTGAAAATATAAGTGGGCGAATATTGGGACAAAGCAAAACGGCAACAGTAGGCACCCGCGCGTTATTTCTATCCAGTGGGAATAATGTTGATCCAGTTCGAGATATGACGCGGCGAACAGTCACTATTAATTTAGATCCAGAATGTGAAACCCCTGCAACCCGTGAGTTTAAGAAAAATCCCGTGAATGATGTTGCTGAAAAGCGTGGTGAATTTATCAGTGCTGCTTTAACAATTATTCGAGCATGGATAGTAGCGGGTAAGCCTATAACCGCTGTTAAACCTTTAAATTCATACGGTGAGTGGTCATTGTTATGTAGACAACCGTTATTATGGCTAGGACTTAAAGACCCTGAACAGTGCGTATTCGACACAATGTTACATGATCCAGACCGTGAGTATTTATCAAGTTTCTTAGCTGCTTGGCTTGAAAAATACAGTATCTATTCAACGACTATCAAAAAGCTTATTGAAGATTCTGCTAATAATCCAGAGTTAGGCGAAATTATCAAAGACGTGGCCGGAGAACGTGATGGCACAATTAATAATAAAAAATTAGGGTGGTGGGTAAAACGTCATTCAGGGCGTATTGTTGATGGTTTACGAATTGTTCTTGATGACCGATTAAAAACGAATACGGCAATGTGGCGAATTGAAAAGATTAATCATGAATCGGTTTCGTCGGTTTTATCGGTTTTAAACACACCACTAAGCAAATTTGGCAGTGAAGAATTTATTGATGATAGCGAGGTTTTCTAATGACGGCTTTATCTAAAATCCGTGAATCTGGTTTAAATGTTGACCTTGAAGGTGATAGTTTCAAAATTACCCCGTCGAGTAAATTAACTGAAAATCAGCGTGACTTCTTAAAATCACATAAGGCTGAAATTATTGGTGAATTGAAAAGCCTATTGGTTCTTTGCTACAGTCCGAGCGGTTTATGTTATGAGATAGAAGCACAAGACCAAGATCATGCCCAATGGTTGAAGAAAATGAACCCTAAGAGGTCATCTTATGGCGAATAAATACCCCGTTGAGATAGATGGCGCAACCGGTGAAATCGAAAGCTTACCCCCTGTTAAAGGCAAGCGTTACAGATGTAAATTAAATACACTAGCTGATGTTAAGGCGGAGATGGCTAAAGTGTATCGTGAATCGAGATCAGAAGTGATTGACCCTGTAACGGGTACTAAGCTGGTTTGGATGTTGCAAGCGGTACAGAAAGCCATTGAAGGATCGGACTTAGAGAAGCGTATTGAAATCTTGGAGCAAAAGAAATGAGTATTAAAACTAGGTTGGCTAAGCTTGAAAGCCTTGTCGTTATACCCGACCTTCAACACAGAAAATCACAGTGCCACTGTTATTACTACGGTGAAGACCCTACAGAACAAGATATGCTAGATGCAGAGGAGTTTGTGGGGGGCGGCCTTGATGCTTATTATAAATATCTGGAGCGCTTAGACCAAAGAGAGCGAGAAAGAGAAGCGGTAAAGCAAAAACTTAATTTTTTTGAGTAATAAAGACACAATTAACTTTATCAGATAAAAGAAATCATGGCAGCCATTAAGAACCGTATAGCCAAGTTAGAAGCCAGTAACAAACCGCTTTCTGATGACGTTCAAATTATTAGGGTAATTGTAGATTGTGGCGGTAAAAAACCGATTGGCTACAGATGCGACAATACAGAGATGTTTCAAAGAAATGATGAATCAGAGGACGAATTTATAAGCCGGTATCATAATGCCATTCAGTGGCCTAGTGGTAGGAATTTTAGGCATATTTTTGAACCGATTTATGGTGATTAAGTAAGCGCATTTTTTGTACAATTTATTGGACAGATTATATGTAAAATATACAATCTAAGTTTTACAAGGAATTGCAAAAAACCTATAGCCTAACTTAAGTCTTTAATTGCCATCATACTTAGGTAGCTTGATGCCGCCCCATAAATTGATGGTAATATTATCACTGAGCCCTTTTTTAGGACAACTTACGTTTCCTCAGAGAGATTATCAGTGTTGCTTACAGAGCAAGGAGAAAGCTTAAAAAGATTGAAGTAATTATCACCAACGAATTAATTGCAGCCCTCATCCTCATAGAAGTTAACTTGGCAAGCACGTGCAAGCTTTTGCGCTTCTGCTATTTGTTGACGTGTCATCTGTTCTGCGATTGAATCCCTAGCTTTGATTGCAGTTGCATCACCATCTATGGCGGCTAGATTTTCCCACATATGAGCGCGAATGAAATCCTGTGCTACGCCTTGGCCTTTAAAATACATAAGCCCGAGCTTTTTTTGAGCCGATGTAACGCCATGTCCAGCTGGTAATCGATACCATTTTATAGCCTCTGCGTAATCCTGTGCTACACCTTGACCATAGAGATACATATCCCCGAGATTGACTTGGGCCGTAGAATAACCTTGTTCGGCTGATAATCGATACCATTTAGCAGCCTCTGTGTAATCCTGTGCTACACCTTGGCCTCTCTCATACAAAGCCCCAAGATAATATTGGGATTCTTCATCACCTTGTTCGGCTGATAATCGATACCATTTAGCAGCCTCTGCGTAATCCTGTGCTACACCTTGACCATAGAGATACATAAGCCCGAGATAATTTTGAGCCCGTGAAAAGCCCTGTGAAGCTGATAATCGAAACCATTTAAGCGTCTCCGAATAATCCCGCACTACTCCTCGGCTAGAATGGATAGACATACGACCAAGATAAAATTGAGCCGATGCATTGCCTTCAGCAGCAAGTTTGCTAAAAGTCTTTCGTGCTATCGCATAATTGTTACCATGATTACCATGACTAAACGCCGAAACAGCTTCTTCAAATTCCCCTGCCCATAAGCTATCAAATTGCGCAGACATCACGAACATGAACAGTGCAGCTAACAATTTTTTCATCATTGATACCTCAAAAAGTTACACATTTAGAATCGACTTTTATATTAACGCTTACAAGGAATTATTCATATTTATGAATCACAAAAAAGTGATAAGTTAAAAATTGAAAATATTTGTAATAGAAGCTTATTAAAACTTTTTTTTCGGAGTTATAGGGGGGGGGCTGTTTTATACAGTCTTTTTTATGCCCAAAATAGCGGCAACGCTTGCGGATGTTTAAAGCCAAAAATTAAGACTTAATAGGTAGAGAAATTATTCTTCAGTATTTCGTAGATTGGGTTTGAAAGTTACCCAGGAGTTACCCCGTAAATTTTAGACATAAAAAAAGGACTGGCCTAAAAGGCTAAGTCCTTGTTTTTAATGGTGCCTCGGGCCGGAGTCGAACCGGCACGTCCTTTCGAACGAGGGATTTTAAGTCCCTTGCGTCTACCAATTTCGCCACCGAGGCATCGATAACGTTGATAAGCTATGCATTATATAGCATTTTAAAAAAAATGCTATATCTTTGTTTTATTTTTATCGGTGCCTATCCAATTTTAAAACCAACAAGAAAACCACCCACTGCACTGACCCCTTTGGTGGTGATTTTGGATAATCGATTGATTAAAAAGTCGCTTGATTCTTTAACTGTGTGAGTCGCAGAATCTGCGGCATGCTGAAGATTTATGTCATGAATTTCAGTGATGCCATAATGTTCACTGACGAAGAGCACGACAATGGTTGCACCAAACAGAAATAGTGAGATAAGAAACATTTTCTTAGCAAAATAACCCACAGCCAAGCCTATCGCAAAGGGGGTGCCGATATTATTCATTAGGTAATCCGAAGTAAAAATCTCCGAAGATGCTGGCCAGCCCGTGGCATTATTATTCATGTCTGAAAACTCATTTATATTATTTTATTTACACTAAAGATTGTAAGATTGGAGAGTTGTAAAAAATAGTTTTACATTGCATCTAACTGAGCTATTAAATATCATTTGTCATAGTGAATAATTATTTTACATTATTTGATAATAAGTGATATTTTACATCACAGAGATTAATTTTTTCTTTACATGTAATTATCTAACGATTTTAATATTAGCATTTTTAACGAGAGTGATGAAATGATGAAAGAATCCTCTAAGTCTGGTGTGCAAAAAAAAACTGAAGATGACGATGACGACATTTTTGAAAGCGCTGAATTCTCCGCACTTTCTGAGGGTGTGGATGATGACACGGTAAAAAGGGATGCACGTAGAAAGATCGAAATTTATTGGGAAAAAAAGCGCTTAAAAGAGTTGTTTGATGATATTGATGAATCAGAGTTTGGTTTTTGATTAAGGGTAGTAGCATATTAAAGTATTTGCTGCAGTCTATTCCACATAGATACCTTCAAGGGCTAGTTTTACCGTTTGTTGTCTGATTTCAAATCGGCTTCCATTTAATTTCTTTTGGATGACTTGGGTTTCTTGATTTTTATATGCCCAAGCAATAAAAACGGTGCCAACTGGTTTTTCAGTTGTTCCACCCGTCGGGCCAGCGATACCTGTCACTGCGATAGCACAATCAGCCTCGCTATTTTGTAATGCACCGCTGGCCATTTCTGTCGCTACTTGAGCACTTACTGCACCGAAATCATTTAAAGTCTTAGATTTGACGCCTAACATTTGTATTTTTGCTGCATTGCTGTAGGTTATAAACCCTCTATCAAACCAAGCCGAACTTCCAGGCACATCAGTAATGATTTGAGAAATCCAGCCACCCGTACATGATTCAGCTGTGCTGATTTTTTTTTCCTTTGATTGTAGTAATCGGCCTAGTTGCTGCGAAATCTCAAACAATTCATTATCCATTTTGTGGCCCCGAGCAACTTTAGATTAAATATAGATTGATGATTATAAAACAAAAAGAAGCTGAACTACATACGCCCATGATGCAGCAATATTTACGTATAAAATCTGATCATCCTGATACGTTGTTGTTTTATAGGATGGGGGATTTTTATGAATTATTCTTTGATGATGCTAAAAAGGCGTCACAATTGCTTGATATTACTTTAACGAGTCGAGGTCAGTCATCTGGTTTACCTATTCCTATGGCGGGCATTCCTTACCACGCGGCTGAAGGGTATCTTGCTAAGTTATTAAGGAGCGGCCAGTCTATTGCCATTTGTGAGCAAATAGGTGATCCCGCTACATCTAAAGGCCCCGTTGAAAGAAAAGTGGTACGGATTGTTACTCCCGGAACGGTAACTGATGAGGCCTTGTTGGAGGATCGAAAAGATAACCTACTGGTTGCGCTAAGTATAAAAGACCAAAAATACGGTATTGCCAGTCTTGATCTTACTAGCGGTCGGTTTATTTTGCAGGAGGTAGACAGTGAAGATCAATTGCTAAGTGAACTTAGTCGCCTTAATCCAGCGGAATTACTCTTTAGTGAAGATTGGCTTTTACCCGTGTCTTTACAGCAGCGCAGTGGTCTATGCAGAAGGCCGCCCTGGCATTTTGATCCAGACAGTGCAAGGCAGCGCGTATTACAGCAATTTGATACTATTGATTTAAAAGGATTTGGTTGTGAGAGTTTGTTAGCGGCAGTGACAGCGGCGGGTGCTTTGTTGCAATATGTGAAAGATACTCACCAAGGTTCTTTGCCTCATATTCAGGGACTTCGTACCGAAAGTAGTGATGATAGTATTTTATTGGACGCGTCGAGTCGTCGTAACTTAGAGCTGGATTATCATCCTACTGGACAGATGCAATACACTTTATTGGGTGTTCTGGATAAAACAGCTACGGCTATGGGGAGTCGTTGCCTGAGGCGATGGATCAACAGACCATTACGTGATCATTTTATACTGAACAGTCGCTATGCGTGTGTGGGGCAGTTACTTAATAATGTTTTATATAAAGATGTACAGTCATTGCTCCGACATGTTGGGGATATAGAGCGGATCAGTTCCCGTATTGCCTTAAAATCAGCCCGTCCTCGTGATTTATTGGTGTTACGCAATACATTGGCTGTGTTACCGGAATTACAAAAGGTTCTTTCTGTCAATGATAATGCTCAATTACTTTTGTTAAGGCAACAAATAGGTGAGCAGCCTGATATTTTAAGTCTTTTGCAGAAAGCTATTATCGATAATCCTCCGGTACTTATTCGTGATGGAGGGGTTATTGCAAAAGGTTACAATCAGGAGCTGGATGATTTAAGAGATCTTAGCCAAAATGCGGATCAATTTCTGATTGACATGGAGAGTCGAGAAAAAGTGGCAACAGGTATTTCAACATTAAAGGTTAACTATAATCGGGTTCATGGTTATTATATTGAAATATCCCATCTACATGCGGATAAGATACCGCCGCATTACACGCGCAAACAAACTTTAAAAGGGGCTGAGCGCTATATCACTGAAGAGCTTAAGTCGTTTGAGGATAAAGTTCTAAGCGCTAAAGAAAAGTCACTCACTTTTGAAAAGAGCCTGTATGAGGATTTATTGGTTCAGTTAGGTTCTTCTTTAATTCCCTTACAGGCATGTGCATCGGCTTTGGCTGAGTTGGATGTGTTGGTAAATTTTGCTGAACGTGCTGAGACTTTAAATTTATCCCAGCCCACGTTAGATTCTAAGCCGGGCATTCAAATTGAGGGAGGGCGGCATTTAGTGGTTGAGCAAGTCTCGGATATCCCTTTTGTACCTAATGATCTTATGTTTTCAAATCAGCGTCGTATGCTGGTGATTACTGGGCCTAATATGGGCGGTAAATCAACTTATATGCGGCAAGCCGCGTTGATTGTTTTGTTAGCTCATATTGGTTGTTATGTACCCGCGAAGACCTGTGTGTGCGGGCCAGTCGATAAAATATTTACGCGTATTGGGGCCTCAGATGATTTAGCAAGTGGTCGTTCTACTTTTATGGTTGAAATGACAGAAACGGCTAATATTCTGCATAATGCGACAGCACAAAGTCTCATTTTGATGGATGAAATAGGGCGGGGCACCAGTACTTTTGATGGGCTTTCTTTAGCTTGGGCGTGTGCGGATTATTTAGCTCGGGAAACTAAAGCCTTTACTTTGTTTGCTACGCATTATTTTGAATTAACTACGTTACCGGAAGAGCAAAAAACGATTCACAATGTCCACCTGAATGCCATGGAGTATGGTGACAAGATTGTTTTTTTACATGCAGTAAAAGAAGGTGCGGCTAATCAAAGTTACGGATTGCAGGTTGCGGCTTTAGCTGGTGTGCCTAAATCAGTCATTGAACAAGCTAAAATTAAACTACAGCATTTAGAAGAAATCGCATATAGCGAGCAACAAGTCTCTAGCGGCGTAAATCAGTTTGATTTGTTTTCATCTAAAGAATGTCATCCAGCGGTGACGTTGTTAGAAACCGTTAAGCCAGATGATCTTACCCCAAGGCAGGCACTGGACCTGATTTATAAACTTAAGACTTTTTTGTAATTAATGTCTTATGCAATAGCGGTTTTTACTTGGTTATTACCTATAAAAATAATCTCAATTTCCTTTGTACAGTACTAAATAAGTAAGTACTTTATTATTTTTTCTTTTATACTTATCGGCTAAATTCATCAAGGAGCTATTATGGAAAAACCATTCATTTTACACATGCTAACTACAGCTAAAAACTTAAGTCCTTTTGACGTTAATATGGCGATGGACGCTGGTTGGGTTTCAGCATTACCTTATATCAATGTTGAACCAAGTGAAGTTCAAGGTTTAGTGCAAGATGCTATTTTTTCTCGAAGCACAAAGAATTTAAAACGTACAGGCATTTTTATTGGTGGTCGTGATACCAAGCAGGCAATGGATATGCTGAAGACGGCTAAACGTTCAATGGTGCCACCTTTTGAAGTGTCTGTTTTTGCTGATCCTAGCGGTGCATTTACAACCGCAGCGGGGATGGTAGCAGCGGTAGAGCATGAGTTAATTACAAAATTTAACACCACCCTGGAAGGAAAAAACATTGTCGCTCTTGGCGGTACGGGGCCTGTTGGCCAAGCTGCAGCTGTCATTTCAGCTCAAGCGGGTGCTAATGTAAGAATTATTGGTAGACAATTAGAAAAAGCGCAGCATGTTGCCGATTTGTGCAGCAATGAATTTGGGGATGGTAAAATTACCATTACTGCTGGCGCTGATGCCGATAAGGCAGAATACATGCAAACAGCTGATATCGTGTTTGCTACGGGTGCCGCAGGTATTGAGTTGTTAAGTGCCGAGCTGATCGCTCTTTCACCTAACTTAAAAGTGGCTGCGGATGTTAATGCTGTGCCGCCTGCCGGGATTGCAGGCGTTGACGCGTTTCATAATGGTACGCCTATTGAGGGTTCTAAAAGTGGTGCTGTAGGTATCGGTGCTTTGGCGATTGGTAATATTAAGTATCAAGCGCAAAACCGTTTATTGAAAAAGATGATTAACAGCGAGAAACCGGTTTATCTTCATTTTGAACATGCTTTTGAAGTCGCTAGAGAATACATTAAGTCCAGTAAATAAATAGGATTTAACCTTATATTAACGTGTGCCTAAATAAAATTTAAAGGATCGCTCATGGAGAAACGTAGCATTCTTCACATGCTTGACCCCACACCAAACAATAGTCCATTTGATGTCAATATGGCTTTGGATGCTGGGTTTGATGTGCTTATGCCTTATAGCAATGTGAAACTGGATAGTGTTAACAGGTTAACTCAAGATGCTATTTTTTCCCGTGGGCCGTCTGGCGTAAAACGAACAGGGATTTTTATTGGTGGTCGTGATTTAGCGTTGGCAATGGATATGCTGGATGCTAGTCATCAGGCTATGGTTCCTCCTTTTGAAGTGTCTGTATTTGCTGATCCCAGTGGCGCATTTACGACTGCTGCCGCGTTAGTGGCTTGTGTTGAAAAAGGGTTAAGGGAAAAACATGGTAAAGAGTTAAAAGATAGTCATGTGTTAGTCTTTGGCGGTACTGGGCCTGTTGGTATTGCAACGGGTATTATCGCTTCTTTAGCGGGTGCAGGAACTATTTTAGTTGATCACTTGTCAGTGGAGACGGCAATAGATGTTGCTAAGGCTTATAATCGTCGATTCGGCTGCACCTTAAATGGAGCTGTTGCAAGTACTGAAAATGAAAAGTCTCAATTGATAGCTAATGCAGATATTATTTTTTGTACTGCAAAGGCCGGTGTGCAAGTATTAAGCGCTACTGTACTGAAGGAAGCTACTCAACTGAAAGTGGTGGGCGATGTTAATGCCGTTCCTCCATCGGGTATAGAAGGCGTTAAGCGCAATGATTTTGGGGCGCCTTTATTACATGCGACTAACTCAAAGGGTGCGGTGGCGGTGGGGGCCTTGGCGGTCGGAAATGTTAAGTATCAGTTACAGCATACTATGTTAAAACTGATGCTGGAAACTGATAAGTCATTATATCTTGATTTTAGGGAAGCTTTTATAAAAGCAAGGGATATCGTGTAGTTTAGCAGTGATATTTTTAGTTAGGATTACTCTTGATCGGTTTGTTAAAAGTTAAAGTGGTTATGCTTTTTGCCGTGAGGACAACTTAGAGTTTATAATTTATTTAACATTTTTACTGGAAATTGCCGAATGGTCGATTATTTTATCAACCTAAAACAGGGAAGAGGCGGATAATATGAATCGACACCAAAGAATTCTTTTTGCAGGTGATCCTCACGGAAATTTTAAACCACTTATAGAATCTGTTCATAAATACAGACCTGAAGCAGTTGTTTTACTGGGTGATTATGATTTGGATGAACCGCTAGAAAAGCATCTTAAAGAGATAATTGATTTAACTGAAATTTGGTGGATTGCAGGGAATCATGACTTTGAAACACCCGCAAAATATAATAATTTATTTAATTCGGCTTTTTCCGAAAGAAACTTACACTTAAAGGTTACGGAAATAGCAGGCCTAAAAGTGGCAGGTTTAAGCGGTGTTTTTCTAGGTAGGGTTTGGTATCCACCACAAACACCTAAATGGCTGGGTAAGCAACACTACTTGCTTAATCAGCCGCCCAGTCTTCAGCAGGCTGAATTATCTTTGAAATATAAATCAGCTATTTGGTATGATGAATTTGAAGCGTTTAAACTTCAAAAAGCTGATATTCTGGTATCACATGAAGCACCAGGATCCCATCGGCATGGTTTTAGAGTTATTGGTGAATTAGCTGCAGCAATGGGGGTTAAGCACATTTTTCACGGTCATCTCCATGAACACTATGCAGGCTTTATCAAAAACAATATAAAAGTATTTGGCGTAGCTAATACTGCAGTGGCTGATTTATTGGGTAATCGAGTAAGATGAATGCTTACTCAACATAGTTGTGCAAATAATTAATCTTTGCTTATCACTTGTCGCGTGGCTCGATGGGCGAATAGATTATTTTGAATCTTAAATCTTAATTTTATCCCTAATCATATGTTTTTAGTTCCTGATATCGTCGTTCGATTTTTTCATCGTATGGCATCTCCCCCCCATTATTATGCGTTGACTCAACGATTAATGCCCTGGTTAGTTACTGTGTTTGTGTTACTAACTTTAGCCGGGTTGTATGGTGGTCTGTATTTGGCGCCTGCTGATTATCAGCAAGGTGATAGCTATCGCATTATCTATATTCATGTCCCAGCCGCCTGGATGTCCCTGTTTATATATATGGTAATGGCCATAGCCGGTGCAATTGGTTTGATTTGGCGGATCAAGCTAGCAGAAATTGTATCTATCAGTAGTGCACCAATTGGAGCCAGTTTTACGTTTATTGCCTTGTTTACAGGTTCTCTTTGGGGAAAACCGATGTGGGGGACCTGGTGGGTTTGGGATGCTCGCTTAACGTCTGAGTTAATACTCTTATTTTTGTATTTGGGTGTTATAGGGCTTTATGGAGCGATTGATGATAAAAAGGTAGCCTCTAAAGCAGTGGCTATTTTGGCTTTAGTCGGCGTGGTTAATATCCCTATTATTCACTATTCTGTGGAATGGTGGAATACTTTACACCAAGGACCTACGGTAACAAAAATGGATAAACCGTCTATTCATGTGAGTATGCTCATACCCCTTTTATTGATGGCGTTATCTTTTAAGAGCTATTATCTGATTGCACTTTTGCAGCGTACACGTATTGAGTTATTAAAACGGGAACGTAACTCCCAATGGGTTAAAACTATGATTTTGGAGACAGGTAAATGAGTCTTGAAGAGTTTTTTAACATGGGAGGCTACGCTTTTTATGTTTGGACATCCTATGGTGTTACTCTATGCGTTTTACTTGCCAACATTATTATTCCTATTGTTCAGCGTAAACAATTTTTTCGTCAAAGCTTAAAGAGAAAACGGTAGAGAATAATGAAGCCAGCAAGAAAACAACGCTTAATTTTGATAAGCCTAATGGTGATTGGCATCGCTATAGCAACGGGGTTTGCGTTAAAGTCTTTTAACGAAAATCTGATGTACTTCTTTTCTACAACAGATGTAGTTGCAGGAAAATCGCCCAAGGATAGTTTATTTCGTTTGGGAGGGATGGTCATTAAGGGTAGTGTCGAAAGACCCGGTGACGGGATGATGGTGCGTTTTAAGCTAACAGACTTTAGTAAAGAGGTGACTGTTGAATACACCGGCATTTTGCCCGACTTGTTCAGAGAAGGGCAAGGTATCGTTGCGCATGGCAAGTTAAATGCGCAGGGTGTTTTTATTGCCGAAGAAGTTTTAGCTAAACATGATGAAAACTACATGCCTCCAGAAGTTAAAGCCAGTTTAAAAACTAAGTCACTATCAGAGAAAGGTCAATAAGATGATTCCAGAGTTAGGCCATTTTTCATTGATCCTTGCTTTATGCATGTCATTAGTATTAGGCACATTACCCATTTTTGGTGCAGCTCGCGGGTTAATCTCATGGGTTAGGGTAGCTAGACCCGCTGCCTATGCCCAATTATTGTTTATGGCACTGTCTTACGGCTGTTTAACCTATAGTTGTTTAACGCATGACTTTACAGTCAAATACATTGCAACAAATTCCAATACTTCTTTACCGACCCTGTATTTAATTTCAGGCGTATGGGGAGCACACGAAGGTTCTTTGCTATTGTGGGGATTAGTGCTAACACTATGGACGGCTTTAGTTGCCCGATTTAGCAAAAGTATTCCTGAAGGAACTATTGCGCGTGTTTTAGGTGTAATGGGATTAGTTTCCATTGGATTTATATTATTCTTGCTGTTAACCTCTAATCCTTTTGAGCGCTTATTTCCTGCGCCTTTAGAAGGTCGAGATTTAAACCCGTTGTTGCAAGATCCAGGCCTGGCAATTCATCCACCTATGTTATATATGGGTTATGTAGGCTTCTCTGTCGCTTTTGCTTTTGCTATCGCTGCTTTGCTTGAAGGTCGACTTGATGCAGCCTGGGCACGATGGTCACGACCTTGGACTAACATGGCCTGGATGTTTTTAACCATGGGTATCGCTTTAGGCAGTTGGTGGGCTTACTACGAATTAGGCTGGGGAGGCTGGTGGTTTTGGGACCCCGTGGAAAATGCTTCATTTATGCCTTGGTTGGTAGGAACTGCATTGATTCATTCATTAGCTGCTACTGAAAAAAGAGGAGTATTTAAAACATGGACAGTATTATTGGCCATCTTTGCCTTCTCTTTAAGTCTGTTAGGTACTTTCTTAGTTCGGTCTGGGGTATTAACTTCGGTACATGCGTTTGCCAGTGATCCGACTCGTGGGTTATTCATTTTAGTCTTTTTAGCTGTTGTTGTGGGTGGGTCACTCTTGCTTTATGCCTTTAGAGCCCCTGTTGTAAAAAGTAGTGCGACATTTGAATTTGTCTCTAAAGAATCCGTTATATTATTTAATAACGTACTCTTAGTCGTTACTGCTGCAAGTATTTTATTAGGCACTTTATATCCTTTAGTCATTGATGCGTTGGGATTAGGTAAGATTTCTGTGGGTCCTCCTTATTTTAATGCGGTATTTATTCCAATCATGGCACCTTTAGCCTTTGCTGTGGGTTTAGGCATGTTATTACGCTGGAAAAGAGATACCTTCAGTCAGTTAGTGTTGAGAGTGCGCTGGATAATAGCCGGATGTGTGGGAGGTGGGTTGTTGTTACCGCTGGCTATGCCGTTTTACTCTTGGGGGGCGGTGTTAGGCTTAACGCTTGCTTTATGGACAACTTCAATTTCAGTACTGTCCTTCGTGGATCGCTTTGGCTCTAAAAGTTTTTCATGGCAACGTTTTCAGACAATACCCGCCGGCTTTTACGGAATGACGCTTGCACACATCGGTATTGCGGTATTTGTGACAGGTATAACCTTAACCTCGGTCTACAGTGTTGAAAAAGATGTGCGTCTGGCTATTAATGAATCGATTGATATGTCGGGTTATTTGTTTGAGTTCCATGGCGTTAAACAAACGAAAGGGCCTAACTATACCGCTCAACAAGCTTTTGTGACGGTCAGTTATAAAGGTGAAGAAGTCGCAAAACTGGAACCTCAGAAACGGGTTTATCAAGTTCAAACCATGCCAATGACTGAAGCAGCTATTGATGCTGGACTGTTTAGAGATTTGTTTGTTGCTATTGGCGAGCCACTCGGTGATCAAGGCGCCTGGAGTTTACGCATTTATTATAAAGCTTTTATTCGCTGGATTTGGATAGGTGCTCTGTTTATGGCTTTAGGTGGTTTGTTTGCGGCTTGTGATAGGCGATATCGAATTGCTAAAGTCACTACCAACCCATGATAAAAAGAGTATATCAATTTACAATGACATTTTAATTCAGTCCAAAAACAGACGTAATGCTTAAATACATTATTCCTTTAGTATTGTTTATCATCATGGCCGTGTTTCTCGGGGTGGGGTTAACACTTAATCCCAGCGAGATTCCTTCGCCGTTTATCAATAAGCCTGCACCGAATTTCTCTGCTCCTAAGCTTAATGCTCCTCAAGAGCTGTTAACACCTGCTGATTTAAAAGGTCAGGTTTGGTTGTTTAATGTATGGGCTTCCTGGTGTGTATCATGCCGGTCTGAACATCCTGTTCTAAACGATTTAGCAAAGCTTAATGCGGTGACTATCATCGGTTTAAATTATAAGGATGATCCAGCAGATGCTAAAAAGTGGCTGGGCTCTTTGGGCAATCCTTATAATATCAGCATCATGGATCAAGATGGTCGAATTGGTATTGACTATGGTGTTTATGGTGTGCCTGAAACATTTGTCATCGATAAGAAAGGCGTCATTCGATACAAACAGACGGGGCCAGTCACTGTTGTGGATCTACAAAAAACCTTGATTCCTCTTTTAGATCAATTACAAGCCGAACCCCAATGAAGCGTTTATTATTTATTTTTATACTCCTGTCAGGAAGTTGTTATGCTGTTGATTATCGGCAATTGTCTGATCCTAAACAACAAGAAAGTTATGAAACGCTGACTAAGGAATTGCGTTGTCTAGTTTGTCAAAACCAGACCATTGCCGACTCAAATGCTGAGTTGGCTTCAGACTTACGTCGGCAAGTTTCTGAGATGTTAGAACAAGGTAAGTCCAAGGAAGATATTATCCAGTTTATGACCGATCGCTACGGTGACTTTGTATTGTATAAGCCTGCATTTAAAGGCAAGACACTCTTGTTATGGATAGCACCAATTGCATTTTTAGTGATAGGTTTAATGGCAGTATTACTGGTGATTAGATCTAAAAAGGCCAAAGAAAAATTAACGTCTGACGCGGGAGCTTTACAAAGAGATACCGATAAGCAGAAAAAAATTCGTAGTTTGTTGAATAACGGTGAAATATCTTGAATATGTTATTTTTTGTGATCGTCGGCGTTCTGATTTTGATCGCATTTCTATTTGTCCTACCGCCTTTATGGCGAAAACAAACGCTTCAAGAAGCTTATGACATTGATCAACGAAATATTTTAATCGCGCAACATCGCTTGCAAGAACTTAAGGATAATAAGCTCAAAGGCGAGTTGACGGAAGAGCAATATAATGAACAATTAGCTGATTTGGAGCAGGCGTTAAGTGACGATCTTGATATTAAAAGTCAAGTGACTCCCGTTCATACTCAAGGGCGCTGGGGTATCGTTGTGGTTGTTTTAACTATCCCTTTATTGGCCAGTTGGCTTTATGCTACTTTAGGTAATTATCCAGCCGTTAGCCATAGTGCTGAAATGGCAGCCGATCCAGAAAAACTGAAGTTTGCAGAAATTAATAAGATGGTGTCGCGTTTAGCAGAAAAAATGCAAAACAACCCGGATGATGCTCAAGGCTGGTTAATGTTGGGTCGTTCTTACACTGCGATGGAAGAGTTTTCTAAAGCCGTTGAGGCCTTGGCTAATGCCTATCGTTTGTTAGGAGACAAGCCAGAGGTGATGCTGTTATATGCTGATGCATTGGCTTACGTTAATGATAAGAATCTTACCGGAAAGCCGGCAGAACTGGTATTTAAAGCCTTGGCTTTAGAACCCGATAACATGAATGCTTTATGGTTGGGAGGGATGGCCAAAGCCCAGCAAGGCGATACGGTTGAAGCCGCCAAATTATGGAAGAAACTGGAAGGCTTGTTGCCAGCAGGATCAGATTCACAGAAAGAAATACAGGATTTACTTTCTAAGCTTGCTGCAGAAACTCCTCAAGCAACTGCTCAAACGACTGCTCAACCTCAGGCACAGCAAACTGCGAAAGTACCCGATAGTGCGAATTCGACAACGGCTGTTAAAATAGAAGTCAGTTTAGCGCCTGGAGTTAAAAACAAATATAAAGCAACGGATACTGTATTTATCTACGCTCAAGCGGTATCGGGTCCCAAAATGCCTTTAGCAATCGTGCGTAAGCAGGTGTCTGATTTGCCATTAACAGTGAGTTTAGATGACACCTTAGCGATGATGCCTACTATGAAGTTATCAAATTTTAGTCAGATCAGGTTGTTGGCTCGACTCTCAAAGTCTGGTAATGCCATCACTCAACCCGATGATTTAATAGGTGTAATTGAACAGGTCGAATTGAGTGACAAAAATACGCATAAAATAGTGATTAGCGAGCATAAGTAAATGATGGATCAATCTCTGAAATTCGATATAGACTTGATCAATCGCTATGATAAAGCGGGGCCACGTTATACGTCTTACCCAACGGCATTGGAATTACATGAGGGTTTTACGGATGCGCACTACCGTCAGCATATCCTAAAATCAAATGCGGTGGGTGGCCCGTTATCCCTGTATTTTCATATTCCCTTTTGCGATACCGTTTGTTTTTATTGTGCCTGTAATAAAATTGTCACTAAAAATCGCAAACACGCTGAACCTTACCTAAACAATCTTTATAAAGAAATTGAGTTACAGGGTCGTTTATTTGATTCTAATCGGGTCGTTAATCAACTGCACTGGGGTGGGGGTACACCGACTTTCTTAAGTGCAGAGCAAATGCAAGAATTAATGAGGGTGACGCGAGAGCATTTTTCTTTAAAAGATGATGATACGGGTGAGTACTCTATAGAGGTTGATCCTAGAGAAACAAATTCTCATACTATTAAGCAATTGCGTGAGTTGGGTTTTAATCGAATCAGTTTGGGCTTGCAGGATTTTGATCCTGCGGTTCAAATAGCCGTTAATCGCATTCAGACTGAAGAACAAACCTTTAAAGTGTTAGAAGATGCCCGTGCCGAGGGTTTTCGTTCAACAAATATTGATTTAATCTATGGTTTACCATTACAAACGGTAGAAAGTTTTGCCAATACACTGGATAAAGTATTGTTAGTATCGCCTGATCGTTTTTCAGTCTTTAATTATGCGCACATGCCGACTCGTTTCAAAACCCAACGGCAGATTAATGATGCAGATTTACCTACTGCTGAGGTTAAGCTAGACATTCTGCAGATGGTTGGCCAAAAGCTTTCCGCCGCCGGTTATGTTTATATCGGTATGGATCATTTTGCCAAGCCGGATGATGAGTTAGCAATAGCCCAAAGAAAAGGTAAGTTGTATCGAAACTTTCAGGGTTATTCAACACATTCAGACTGTGATTTGATTGGTTTTGGTATTACCTCAATCGGTCGGGTCGGTGATGCTTATAGCCAGAATGTAAAAGAACTGGAAGATTATGATCGATTGATTAGTCAACAAAAGTTGCCCGTCTATAAAGGGGTTGAACTGGATGAAGATGATAAGTTACGTAGCGCAGTCATTACACAATTGATATGTCATTTTGAATTAGACTTCTCGGTTATTGAACAGGCTTACGCTATACGATTTCTAGATTATTTTGCTAAAGAAATTGAGCTACTAAAGCCTATGCAGGTTGACGGTTTAATTAGTTTATCGGATAGAGATATTCATGTACTACCCGCTGGACGCTTACTTATTAGAAATGTGTGTATGGTATTTGATAAATACCTGGCGCAGAAGCATCAGCAACAATTTTCAAAAGTGATTTAGAAAATATAATGGATGACAATCGGTTAATAGAATTAGAAATAAAGGCAGCCTATCAAGATGATCTCTTGCAAGATTTAAATAGGATAGTCAGCCAGCAACAGCATAAAATCAGTCAATTAGAAGCGACTTGTAAAATGTTATATGAGCGGATAAAGGGCTTATCAACAGAAGGTAGTCCTATTAACGAAGCCATTGATGAAACGCCCCCTCATTATTAATGTAATATCGCTTAAACATGCTTTTCTTCTTTAATTAATCATCCAACTAAAAGCTATTATTGTATGTCTCTACAAATATTTCGTACTAAACACATCGTTTCGCATGGAGAGGCTATTCATGGGCTCAAGCGTTGTTTATCTGCATGGGATTTAGCTTTTCTAGGGATTGGAGCCATTATAGGAACCGGGATTTTTGTATTAACGGGTATTGCTGCCGCAACCCAGGCGGGTCCTGCTATTATTATTTCATTTGTAATAGCTGGGTTAGCCTGTGCCTTTGCGGCTCTTTCTTACGCGGAATTATCGGCAGCCGTAGGAGGGTGTGGAAGTGCTTATGGCTATAGCTATGCCGCATTTGGTGAGTTAATGGCATTTATTATCGGTTGGGACTTACTCCTTGAATACGGCATTTCTGTTGCCGCAGTCGCCAATGGTTGGGCAGGTTATTTTAATAATGCGCTGACCGCTATTGGTATCCCTTTACCTGATAGTTTAACTAAAGCACCGATGCTGGGGGGGATTATCAATTTACCCGCAGCAGCCATTATTTTGATCCTCATGGGTTTATTAATCATGGGGGTTAAGCACAGTGCTAAAGCCAATAATGCGATGGTTGCCGTTAAGTTGATCACCATTACTATCTTTATTGGCATTGCGATGTTTAATGTCCATCCTGAAAACTGGCAGCCTTTTATGCCTTTTGGGTGGTTTCAAACATTACCTGACGGCAAGACGACTGGTGTTTTAGCAGGTGCATCCCTGGTATTCTTTGCCTATGTCGGATTTGATGCCGTCTCTACTGCCGCTGAAGAAGCTAAAGACCCTCAGCGTGATTTACCATTTGGTATTGTGACGTCCTTGGCTTTTTGCACGGTTATTTATATTATTGTCTCAGGTCTATTAACCGGCGTGGTTAATTATTCCGAGTTAAATGTTTCTTCTCCGGTTGCTCATGCCTTAACTTTACTTGGCTACAATTGGGGCGCTGCGCTGATTTCAACAGGGGTTATATCGGGCCTCACCACCGTCATGCTGGTTTTGTATTATGGTTTGACACGCATTATTTTTGCGATGTCCCGTGATGGATTATTATCTTCTTTCTTCAATGAGGTTCATCCCAAAACACAAACACCTGTTCGGGTCATTATAATTTGTGGCATTATCATGGCTTTGATAGCAGGTTTTGTACCTTTAGGTGAATTGGCTGAACTGGTCAATATTGGTACCTTAGCTGCGTTTGTACTGGTTTGTTTAGGGGTTATTGTTCTTCGTATCACTAAACCAACACTGCTTCGACCTTTTCGTACACCTTTGAGTCCCTTATTTCCTGTGTTAGGCATGTTATCGTGTGGCGCATTGATGGCTTTTTTGCCCAGTATTACCTGGCTACGATTTCTTGTTTGGTTAGTTATTGGTTTGATTGTTTATTTTACATACTCAATTAATCATAGTAAGTTAGCGGACCCTGATTAGGTTTAGTTGTTTGCTGCTTAGTTATTGACTGGCTTAAATTTATTCGTTAATTCATTCGTATTCCCAAAGGTTAGCATCATGTCAGAGAGTAAAGTTTATCCGGTAAAACCAGAGATTGCCGCTTCAGCTCATATTGATTCAGAAGCCTATAAAACACTTTATCAGCAATCTATTAATGATCCTGAACACTTTTGGGCAGAGCAGGCAGAGCAGTTCCTGACATGGAGTAAGCGTTGGGATTCAGTAATGAATTGCGATTACCTTGCGGGACATATTCGCTGGTTTGAAGGTGGCGAGTTGAATGTCAGTGTTAATTGTCTGGATCGTCATCTTGAAACCCGTGCCGACCAAGTCGCTATTATCTGGGAAGGCGATGATCCCAATCAGGATAAAAAAATTACTTATCGCGAGCTGTTTGAATCCGTCTGTCAATTCTCTAATGTCCTAAAATCTTTGGGCGTTAAAAAAGGTGATCGCGTTTGCATTTATCTGCCGATGATCAGCGAAGCGGCAACCGTTATGTTAGCGTGTACCCGGGTGGGTGCGGTGCATTCAATTGTTTTCGGTGGCTTTTCTGCTGAGGCCTTAAAAGATCGTATCTTAGATTCTGATTGCCAATTTGTCGTGTGTGCTGATGAAGGCTATCGGGGAGGTAAAACCTTACCTATTAAAGCCAATGTCGATTTAACAGCTCAGTCGTGTCCTAATCTTAAAAAAGTCATTGTAATCAAGAATACGGGTAATCCGGTGGCATGGGATGCGGCTCGGGATATTGACTATCACGAAGCAATGCATAACGCTTCGGTGGATTGTCCGCCTGAACCCATGGGCGCCGAAGATCCATTGTTTATTTTATATACCTCGGGTTCAACCGGCCAACCTAAAGGGGTATTACACACCACTGGGGGTTATCTGTTATTTGCCGCGATGACCCATAAGTATATATTTGATTATCATGATGGCGATATTTATTGGTGTACAGCCGATATAGGCTGGATTACCGGTCATACCTATATGATTTATGGCCCCTTGTGCAATGGCGCCACTACTTTATTATTTGAAGGTGTACCCACCTATCCTGAAGCAGATCGTTTTTGGCGCGTTATCGATAAGCATCAGGTTAATATTTTTTATACAGCACCGACGGCTATCCGGGCTTTAATGGCTCAAGGTGATGAATTTGTGACGCGGACTGATCGTAGCAGTTTACGTATTTTGGGCAGTGTGGGTGAACCCATTAATCCAGAGGCTTGGGAATGGTATTACCATGTCGTTGGTCAGGGTCGTTGCCCTATCATGGATACCTGGTGGCAAACGGAAACAGGCGGTATTTTAATTACGCCATTGCCTGGGGTGACCGCTTTAAAACCAGGCTCTGCAACCTTACCTTTCTTTGGTGTTAAACCTGAAATAATGGATACCGTAGGGACTATAAGAGAAGGCGTTGCTGAAGGTGTTTTAGTGATTAGTCGCTCATGGCCGGGTCAAGCACGCACGGTTTATGGTGATCATCAACGCTTTATTGATACCTATCTTAAAAACTACCCAGGTTATTATTTTACCGGTGACGGTGCCCGTCGTGATGAAGATGGCTATTTTTGGATTACCGGTCGAGTCGATGATGTCATCAATGTATCAGGGCATCGCATGGGAACAGCAGAAATTGAAAGTGCCTTAGTGTTGCATGAACTAGTAGCAGAAGCTGCTGTGGTCGGTTATCCCCATGATATAAAAGGGCAGGGTATCTATGCCTATGTCACGCTAAACGTCGGAGTAGAGCCTTCTGAAGCATTAAGAAAAGAATTGGTTGCTTTGGTTAGAAAAGAAATTGGGGCTATTGCTAATCCTGATATTATCCAATGGGCGCCCAGTTTGCCAAAAACACGCTCAGGTAAAATCATGCGTCGTATACTACGTAAAGTCGCGGCGAATGAACTCGATAACTTAGGTGACACTTCAACATTAGCGGACCCTTCAGTGGTTGCTAATATTATTGATCATAGGGGCAACAAATAAACTTAATGTGACGTTTTCATCAGTTCTTTAATTTTGATGAGAACGTTTTGTTTTTGTTCTGAAGACAACTGGTTAAACTCTTGTTCAAACGTTGTTAGATCGTAGGGTAATTCCACTGTACTTTTAGTTGATGCGTTAAGACCACAGTCTTTTAATACCTGATTAATTGGCCCGGCTATATTATCGAGAGGAATTGGGCTGGAAAGCACGGTTCTTATCATCGTATTAATGCGTATAAAAACAGCTTGTCCTGTTAATAAATCGTCAGTGATACGTTTAGCATCCGCTTCAGTATAGCCTCTCCGCTTTGAGTCGGGGAATGTTTTCATTGATAGTTTAACAGCCGGGTTTTTATCAATCTGATATTCAATTTTAAACTCACTGTTTTGTGACGCTATCAAGTCATCTGCATTAATGACAGCTTGTAATTTATGGTCTTTGCAAACAATTTCCAGGGTCATATCGTCGTACAATCCCGGACGAGGTAGTGGTGACAGAGCAGTACTGTAGGTCTGATTGTTTAAACTGTCGCTTTTTTGCTGGTAAGTCCAATTGTTATCTGCCCAGGTAGATAAGGGGCAAGCTAATAAAAGAACTATTCCAACCCGTATAGATCTTTTAAAATGATATCGGTATTTCATTGAGCGTTTCTCGCTGTCTTTTTGATTATCTATAATATAACTAAAAGAGTCAGAGTAACTTAAATTTTTTAGAAACCAAGTGGCTATGACATTATCTAATGCTGATTGCCTATTCTTGCTTAAAACCTTTTGCCTGTTCCTGTGAAACCCAATTACCTTTTCTTGTGTGAAAGCGACCTCTGGTTATTATGGTCACGTGCTATTTTAACGAGAACAAGAAGAAAAATTAATGTTTACAAAGCGGCAGATAATAGCTATTTCTATAAATATTATCTTATTGGCACCAAGAATGAACGGCTCTTAAGTGCCATAAGCTGACCGTCAGACTTATGAAGACAATGGCAATAGGCAGTCTTAGAGCAGCCGTTCAACGTTTATGCGTTTGTTAGGCATTAAGTAAAATACTCTTTGCAGTACGGTTCATAGCAGTTGTAATTCGAGCTATTGATGCGTCGGTCACTTCCTCATGCCCTTGAAAACCAACAAACTGAATTGGATGCTTGTCTTTCATATTACCGAGCATGATGCTACCCAGCAACTTTGAAGCTAAGTGATTGTTAGTAAACTCGGAGCGCAGGCATCTTCTAATACTGGATGCTAGTAAGTCAGCAATTTGCACAGAATTATCCATTTTTGAATTAGGGAATGACATATCACTACGTACAATTTTTCCGATATCCACACCACCATTTAACTTTTTACCATAGGCTTCTTCCACGTACTCTGGCGCCTCTCCTTCAGAATAAAGAAATGGCTCCATGTGGCTATAATCTGCTTCTTTAAGAAAGATCATCGGCTCACGGAAAGAGATAGTTTGAAGTATGGGGCATACAACTTTTTCAAAAGCCTGTTCGTATGTTGTCTTCGTCGTATTCTTCTGATCAATTCTCCATTTATATTTTCTTAACGTCTTCGGGTCTCTCTGGACGTAGTAAAGGATTGCCCTATGAAAAATATCGCTCAAAAGTAATACTTGGCATTGAAGCTGGACATACAACTGCGGTGATAGAGAGTCAATTTCATCCGCTAAGATAGTTATTGCTTTTTTACCCGATTCATAAATCATTCTCGGTTCGTTTTCACGAATCTTTTCTGCTTGTATTGTGAGATGTTGGATTACAGTTGACTGATCGTTAATATGTGAATCTGTAGCTACTGCAAATAGAACGCCGCCAAGTTTTGAAAGATCTGCTACAAATCTAAAATAGTCATTTTCAGAAATATTTTTCAATTTAATTTCTTGATGTCCACTGACACCAGAGCTATTTTTTAGCTTTTTAAGTACTGCAAACGATCTGGATTGAATTCTCTCAGAAAACACGTATGCACTTACAACACACCACGAATTTCTTGTTGGTGCGCTGGTAAAGGTTCCTGACTCATCTATTGCTATTATCACTTTGGATATTTAGGCCTAACCAGTAATTAAGTAGTTTCTGTATATCTACCGGCAGATGCTCTTCTATACGACAATTTATTGATCAGCATATGATCTTCCTTTCCGTATATCATCGGTGATAAGTAACAATGGCCGGTAGTCCCTACAAATCAATGCAGGTTGTTTTTTTATCAACGAGTTACCGGAATGGGTGTGACGAATAAGTATCTCCAAGTTAATGCCGTTTTAGTCAATCCCATCGCCATCGCAGGTGTCCGATGTGTCCATTTTTTTTGGAATCGTGACGTCCCAGGACATGTAAGTGGCAACCTTAAGCTTTTATGATGGCACCGATAGTTGTAGT
>CAIPPE010000214.1 GCA_903866825.1 uncultured Methylococcaceae bacterium | reverse complement strand
GTCAACGAGTTGTTACCCGCTTGCGGTAGATGTTTATATTGACTCTAAGTTTAGTGAAACATTTTTGATTCAACCTTTTTACAATGGTGTTTTGGGTGAAGCAATATTCTCAGATGCCGATCCATTTGCTAATCCAATTATGACTCTTGATAGCTCATGGGCTACGGGGCGCGGTTCAAGACCAAAGCTTCACAGGCTTCATGGCCGGGGTCAGACAATTTCTTTTGTGATCAGAGATGGTGATACTATTGATCCAATCGATGGTTCTTATGCTAACTCAACCCCCAATCCAGACGATGGGCAAGGGTCGGCTTATCCTGTTAAAATAACAGGGGTAAGGGTTTATTACAGAACTGCTGGTCAAGACCAAAAAGGGCAGACTAACTGAGGGAGATTACATGGCTGGGTTATTTTCACGAGTAAAGGTGTGGAACGAGGGTGAAACGGTTAATGCCGATGACCTAAACGCAGAATTTAATAATATTTTAGCAAACGTAGACGCAACTCACTCAGAGGGCTATTCACAGAACCTATCGCAAATGCAGTCCACCGAAGATCCTGGGGCGGTGGGAACCGAAAACCTAACTCAGCCCATTTCCGAAACCGATGAGATTAAAAGGATTCGTTTTGTTCTTCAGCGCTTAATGGGAACCAGTGAGTGGTATCAAGCCCCTTCTGCAACGATTGCCACACTGAATTCATCCATCTCTCAAGCATTCTTCATTAGTCCTAACCGGATTATTTCTGGAGCAAAATCGGCAGTATCTAGTCAGCCAAAATTTTTAGAGGCTCTTTCAAGTGGTGGAGTTAAGCTTTTAGCTACAGCAACCCCTTTGAATTTATTTATTAATGGAGTCCTTTATACCATTTCAACCGATATTAGTTTAACCGGATTAACCGCTGCACTGGGTAGCTCAAACACGGCAACCCTAGCAGATACGTTTTCAAACGCGCAATACTCTAAAGGTGTTCAGACATTTAATATTTCTGGAGCAGGAACTGCGTTTACAGGACAAATTGGAAATTTTGCAGCATTCAAGATTGTAAACGGTGGAAACACTGAATATTTTGTAGGAACTGTTGCTAGCGCGACACAACTTACTGGTTTAAGACGTGGATTTTGTTTTGATGCAACCAATACCGCAATTGCTCCAATTACCTTAACCACGGGGCATACGATTACTATTTTGAAAATGTCTTACATTTTTGTAACTACCGCTGGCACAATGGCGGTTACATATAATCCACTTAGATACGGTAAAACAAACCCAGCGGGCGCTGTGATTGGTGATTACTGGTATGACGAAACCAATTCAACATGGAAAACTTATAACGGTATTACCTGGGTTGTTGCAAATGCAACTTTGATTGGATTTTGTGCGCAAGACAGTACCGGAGCAACCGTACTGGCTAGATCAGAAGATATTTACCAACCTTTTCGCCTGGTTTAGGCGACTTCAGGAGAGGTTGCGCTATGTCCGAGTCGTTTGCGGAGACTGGAAACAAG
>CAIPPE010000213.1 GCA_903866825.1 uncultured Methylococcaceae bacterium | reverse complement strand
CCGGTGGGGGTGACTCCGTGCCGGTTCGATTCCGGCCCTCGGTACCAAAGAATTCAAGGACTTAGGTTTATATCTAAGTCCTTTTTTTATGCCTGAAAGAAAGTTGCTGCGCTTGCAGCACACTTCAAAAACACCCTGTTTCCGTATTTAGATAACTCGCAATAAATAATAGTTAAGTTAAGCACTCCCTGTAAAACAACTAAATCTGCTTTAATCCAATTTAACTCTCAGTTAACTCCAATATTGTGGGAGATTTGTTGTTGCATCTTACCTTATTCATCGATCAGCTAATCAAATATCAAATATCAAATATAACCTAAGCTATTGAACTAAAGACAGTTCTTATAATTAATTTTTGAATTTCAAATAAATGATGGTATACATAGGATGGCTTAAAAGATTACTACTGGTTAACTTTGTTGGTTAGCAGACATATTTTTTTAATAATTTAAATAAGTTATTTGAAGTTCAGAACTTTAAATAGTATATTAGCAATCGGAAAATTTCAGTAATAATTGTAATTAAACCCACCCCGAACATACAGATTTATATCAATGATATGTAAACTTGACCAGGTAATAAAATGAAAAGAAATGCAATCAAAAAAGGACTGTACTTAGCAGTTCTTGCAACCATTTCGTTTGGGGGTATTGCGAATGCGACACCTACCAGTAACCCATCACCTACTGAAAAGCACGCAGCCCGAAAAGTAGAAGCTCAACGTTTAAAGCAGCAGCATCAATCAAATCTTCAACAACAGATCCAAAACTATACTAGTCAGCTACAAGGTTATACCGGACTAGGTCAAGGCCCCTCAAATAATGGAGGCTCCAAATGAGTACAAACCTTCGTAGAACAATTAAACAAATTTTATTAGCCGGCACAACCGCCGCCTTTACCGCTGGCGCCTTTGCCTATGTAGGCCAACAAAACCCACCTCCAGGACCTGGTCAAATACCTGACTATTTTGGTGTCACTGGTAACTTCGCTAACAGTCCAGAGCCTGTTTTAACCAAAGTCGTGGTTAATGAAGGCCAAGCAGGTGGAATCGGTGCATCCGTAACTCCTGTTGTTACCAATGGCGTAATAACAGGAACTTCTGGCCTGATAGGTGGCTCCGGCTACGTTAATCCGACCATTGTTATCACTGATGTACCCACAGGCAGTGGTTTTACTGGCTCCGTAACAATCGGTAAAGCAGCCCCTCCAGGACTGCCATTAGGCGCATTAACCAACGCCCAAATCACTATTAAAACCCCAGGTTCAAAATACAGCGCGAACGCAAAAGTTACCTTTACTGACCCTTCCGGTAAAGGCTCAGGCGCTTCCGCAACAGTCATCCTTAATCCGACAACAGGTGCAGTTACAGGTTTCAACTTTTCAGCCGCTGGTAGTGGTTACTCAACCGGCACTATCGTTACTGTAACAGATGTTGCGGGTGGCACAGGGGCAACAGCAACAGCGACCACCTCTGGTAACACAGCAGTGAACGGCAAATATGGCGTTATTACCGGCATTACCATTACCAATGGCGGTAGCGGTTATCGATCCCCCGTATTTACAATTGCAGATACTGCAGTGGGCGGCTCTGGTGCCAAAGTAGTTGCCACAACTTATGATTGGGTTAACGGTGTACCGACTAATAGAATCATGGACGTTCAGGTTCTTAGCCCTGGTATCAATTATGATATTAATACCAAAGTTACCGTTACTGGCGGCCCCGGTGTATTGCCTGTTTCTTTAACACCGATTATTGTTAATGGTGGCATTACCGGCTTTGCAGAAATCCCCAGTCCGACTAATCCGGTGCCTAACTTTGCCGGCTTGGGAACTGGCTTTAATGTGCCGATTGCTGGTACTGGTATCCGTAAATTCGTTGACCAGTTACCTATCTTTCCAGGTACATTGACTACAAATAATTCGGCCCCCAACAACCTGGGTCAACAAATACCCATAGCCACACCTGACACAACCACCTTCCCGGGTTCAGATTACTACGAAATCGGTGAAGTACTGTATCAACAAAAACTGCATTCTGATCTGCCCGCTACCCACTTGCGAGGTTATGTGCAGTTGCAAGCTAACACAACTACACCCGTCACGACGCCTCAGTACATGGGTCCCATTATTGTTGCTCAAAAAGGCCGTCCGGTTCGTGTTAAATTTGTTAACTTATTGCCAACAGATGCCACAAGTAATTTCCCATTCCCTGTGGATACTACCTACATGGGTCAAGATGGTTCTAGTGATACCCAAAACCGTACTTCTGTCCACTTGCACGGTGGCAATACACCTTGGATCAGTGACGGTACAGCTCGCCAATGGTTTAAACCCAAAGGTGCGGGTGTCGGCCCCTATAATTCTGGTAATGATAGCGGTGTAAACCCCGGTACCGGTGTTGCCCCCAACAAAGGTGAGACAGCTCGTAGTGTACCGGACATGTGGTATAAAGCTGATGGAACCTTGGATACTACTGCAGGTTGTCAAGGACAAACTGATCCGACCAAGTGCGCTGCAGGATCTAGCACTACCGTTGATGGTCAACAAACCTACTTCTATACCAACGAGCAAAGCGCCCGCTTAATGTTCTATCATGAACATGCTGAGGGTATTACCCGTTTAGGCGTATATGCAGGCTTGGCGGCACCTTATCTCTTGCAGGACCCTACTGAGCAGGCGTTGGTTGCTAACGGCACCATTCCCGGTCTAGTGGATACCATTCCGGTGGTTATTCAAGACAAGACTTTCGTGCCGGATAACACTCAGCCAGTCTTGAATTTCTATGGCCCATTCCAGTCACAACTCCAGTCCCAGGATCCAACCTGGCGTTGGGGCACTGGCACCGTAGCACCCGGCCTTAATGGCCCTGGTGATCTATGGGTACCCCACGTATTTATGACCAATCAAAACCCCGGCACAACCAGTGGTGCAAACAACGTCGGTCGATGGGATTACGGTCCATGGTTCTGGCCTCCGTTTGTTAACCTTCAAAACGGGGCGCTTCCTAACCCCTATTATGATCCAAGCTGTAATACGACTGTTAGCTTCTGTGAACCCAGTACTATTCCTGGCGTTCCTAATGGCAGTTTACATTCAGTACTGTCTAACGGCACCCCAGGTGGCGTTTGGGATAATACCTACACGCCAGCGGTGCTAACAGAATCTCCAACTGGCACACCTGAAGCATTTAACGACACGCCTGTAGTCAATGGTACTGCATATCCATTCGTTAAGGTAGATCCCAAGAAATACCGTTTGCGGATTTTAAGTGTAGCTGATGATCGTACGCAGAATTTATCACTGGTGGTTGCTGCCAGCAACAAATCTAAAGACACTACCGCAGCCGGTAACGCGGGTACTCTTAACAATACGATTTTATGCGACGGCTCGAACGGCGTCTCTGACTGGAATAAAGCACCTGGCGTATCACCAGAATGTACCGAGATCAAAATGGTGCCTTGGACATCGGCTCAGGACAGTGTAAAACCATTTCCTTATAACGGGAACTTTGACCCGTCCAAACCCTATAGCCCAACCGACCCGGCAACGACTTCAGCCAAATGGTATACACCACAGAATAGTGGCGTTGTCTTCGACGGACGTGCATCCGGTGTATTTGACCCTGCTACCCGAGGCCCTGCACTGGTTCAAATTGGCTCCGACGGTGGCTTTTTATCAACACCGCATGTGTCATTTAACCAACCGGTTAACTACGAGTATAACCCTAAAAACATCCTGATTACTAATGTAAAGGAAAAAGCTTTAACCTTGGGACCTGCTGAACGTGCAGACGTTCTGGTAGACTTCAGTAATTTTGCGGGTGCTACCCTGATCCTGTTTAATGATGCACCAGCGGCGTTTCCTGCGTGGGATTTACGTCTGGATTACTACACAGGTGGAGCAGATAACACCGACACAGGCGGCGCCTTCTCTGTGGTTCCTGGTTATGGCCCCAATACTCGCACTATCATGCAGTTTAGGGTTAATCCAGTAGGCGGAACTGCAGCGGCCAGCACCCATCAAGACGACATCAGTGGTTTTGATATTGTGGGCTTAACAAGCGCAGTATCAGCTGCCTTTAAAACCAGTCAAGAGCCTATTATCGTTCCGCAATCTACTTACAACGCGGTATACGGCATCAATGTACCCGATGCTCTAGGCACTGACCTTTTAAGAATTGCTGATTACTCGCTAACCTATACACCACTGGATCCAGCGACTCGCCAAATCAGCACCTTTGGGCCTATTACGCTAGACACGCAACCCAAATCCATCATTGAGGACTGGACACAAAACTGGGGTCGTATGAATGCGTTATTGGGTGTTGAAATTCCACGCACCACTTCGGTAACTCAAACCTCGATACCACAAGCGTATGTTGATCCACCGACTGAGCTGGTTAAAATCACGCCAAATGACAACATGATACCCATCAGTGGTACTGCTCCTGACGGCTCTACTTTGTGGCGTATCACTCATAACGGGGTAGATACACACTCAATCCATTTCCATCTGTTCCATGTGCAAGTGATTAACAGAATTGGCTGGGATGGTGCTGTGTATGCGCCGGATGCTAACGAACTGGGCTGGAAAGACATTGTACGGATGAATCCTTTATCTGATACATTGGTGGCTTTACGTCCCATGACCATGACATCGCTGCCGTTTAAAGTGCCTAACAGTCATCGTTTATTGATGCCAAACAAACCATTAAATGCACCAGCTACGGCTAATGGGGCGATTCCGCCATTCCCATCCAACCAGATTGCTGACTTTTTCAACCTGGATCCAACATCAGGTAATGGTTCAAATATCACAAACGTAAGTGCCAACTTCGGCTGGGAATACTTGTGGCATTGTCATATCCTCGGTCATGAAGAAAATGACATGATGCGGACAATTTCGGCGGCACAACCACCGGAAGCGCCTGTAGCACTGACTATTGGAACTGCTACAACGGGTGTCACCCTGAACTGGATTGATAATTCAATAATATCCAACTGGGTCACTATCCAACGTTCTACCGATCCATCATTCGCGACAAACGTTACCGTAATCAATGTACCATTTGCAGAATGTACTTCTCAAACAGGCTGTACCAGAACCTATAACGATACCACAGGCAGTGCCAACCTGAACTATCGAATTATGGCGAACAACACAGTCGGTGCGGGTAGTATAAGACAAGATGGAGCAGGTAACTTACCGAATGGGGTTAGTGGATTGACACCACAATTGATTGGTTACTCCAACGTTACAGCAAACTCTAACTGGACTTATCCATCGAGTAATGCGACAGCGACATTTAACAGAACATCGTTGACGTTCCCTGGTACAGCAGTTAATACCGTGAGCACACCACAAACCGTTACCTTAAGCAATACCGGTTCTGGGGTATTAACGATTACCGGTTTAAGTACTTCGGCTGAGTTTGCTCAAACCAATAACTGTGGTTCAACTATCGCATCAGGTGGAAGCTGCTCTATCAACGTGACCTTTAATCCTACCTCTGGTACGGTGACTTCGGGTCTGTTAACGTTGAAAGATAACCTGGGAACTCAAACTGTGTCACTGGTTGGTTCAATCGTAGCCGGACCTACAGCACCTGCATCGGTTGCGGTTAACCGTTCCAGCGCGACAACAGCGACCTTGAGCTGGGTTGATGCCTCTACCAATGAGACTAGCTTCCAACCGCAAACTTCTCCTGATGGTTCTACCTGGTCAAACCTGGGGGCTGCGATTGTTTCTTCAGCAGCACAATCAACCTCAACAGGTACCGCTTTAAGTACTAGCCTTGTGGTCAGTGATGCGACTAATGCGTATTACCGAGTGGTGGTATTTAGCTCGGCAGTCTCCACAAACTCTACAGTGGTTAACTTGAACGACACGGTTGCACCTTCGGCTCCAACAGGCCTAATAGGAGCTATAACAACCGGTAAAACAAGCACTGTCAAGCTGAGCTGGACCATAGGTAGCAATAACAATGCTAGCTACACGGTACAGAGCAGTACCAACGGGCTGACCTGGACGACTGTAACAAGCTCTCTGGCGGGTAACGTGAATACTTATTCACAAACGTACACGCCAACCAGTGCCAATACTTATTTCCGCATACAAGGGGTCAATGCTAAAGGTGCTTCAGGATGGTCTAACACCCTGAAATTTTAAAACTGCAACGAAGACTTAGGTTGGTAGCTTGTCTATCAACCTGATCTCTATTAAATGTGGGTCAATGGTGCATAACCGTTGACCCATTTTTGGATTGCACCGAAGCAATCGATTCAATCCAAAAATATACCCGCCTCTATTATCTTCAGTGCTTTTCAAAACCAATTAAACTCTTTAGCGTTTATTAATACGAGCGTAGCCATATATCAATTTGCACATAAAATACATTAACAACAATTTAATACCATTCAATGATTCAAGAGGTTAACGTTATGATGACAAAGCAGCAAAAACAAGGACTACTCATTTTATTAATAGTTTGTTCTACACTGCCTATCGCCCAGGCCAAAGAAACAACGAATCAAGCCCCAGAATCAAAGCTTGACAAAAAGAAAGTCAGCTACGGAATAGGCGTTGATATGGGCAGAAATTTTAAACGCCTGGAACTGGACATAGACATTAATGAACTGGCTAAAGGTGCAAGAGATGCCTATACAGGCAAAACATTAGCCGTACCCGATAATGAGCTACGCAACATCATGAGCGCCTATCAAAATGAACTTAAAGAAAAACAACATGTAGCTATTAGCAGAATCGGTGAAACCAATCAAAAAGCAGGTTCTGATTTTCTAGCGGAGAATGCAAAAAAAAAGGACGTCATTACTTTGCCCAGTGGTTTGCAGTATAAAATTATTAAACAGGGAAACGGCACCCTCCCCACAGCAGACGACACTGTAGAATGTAATTATAGAGGTACACTTATTGACGGCGCTGAGTTTGACAGCTCTGCCAGGGTCGGTAAGCCGGTGCAATTTAATGTCAATGGCGTCATAGAAGGCTGGCAAGAAGCGCTTAAACTAATGCCAGTCGGTTCAAAATGGCAATTGTTTATCCCGCCTCAATTAGCTTATGGACTAAAAGGGGCGGGTCGTGATATTGGACCCAATGCCACCTTAATATTCGAAATCGAACTGCTCAGTATCAAATCACCGAATGCTAAATAGGCTACTCCTAAAAGCAGCAAAAACATCGACTGGGTTTAATTTAAATTATTATTTTTGAGATCACTATGCATCCACACGTTATTTTTGTACCCGGCATTCATCGAAAACGCTTAAAGTTTTCACCCGGTTGTTATTTAATGAGTCTTATCCTGGTGGCCTGCTCTTTTACTGTACAGGCTGAACCATCAACAAGCGATAGTGCCCAGATTGAATTGGGCAGACGGATTTATGTGGAAGGCATTTTACCTTCTGGAGAGCATTTAAAAGGGACCCGTATTAACTCTGATGAAGTCGAAGGGTCAACAGCCGCCTGTGAAACCTGTCACCGACGCAGTGGCATGGGCAGCCTGGAAGGTGGTATCGTTGCAACACCAATTACTGGCAGGTTTTTATTCCACGCCAAAGATGATCACCCCCTGGCTCTACTCGATATAAGTGCGGCTAGAAATATCACCAAGATAAGCGAACCTTATACAGAAGAGTCTTTTGCTAAAGCCGTGCGAGAAGGCATTAAAGTTAATGGCAAAACGCTAAATCCGTTAATGCCTAAATATGCTTTAAACGATACTGAAATTAAAGCTGTTAGCGCTTATTTAAAACAGCTCTCTGCTGAAGTATCTCCAGGGGTGGGTGCAGATACCCTGCACTTTGCCACCATTTTAACGCCAGGCGTTGACGAGAAAAAAGCCGACGCTATGGTAAAAATGATCAGCATGGCCTTTAATCAGCGTAACGCTAGCCAGGAACCGGGTTCCGGGCGCATGCGCATGCCATTAGATCTTCTGCCGCGTACTTTCCGACAATGGGAGCTATCAGTTTGGGCGTTAAAAGGTGATCCAGCCAGTTGGCCTGCCCAATTAAAAGAATATAACAGTAAACAGCCCGTTTTTGCGGTTATTTCCGGCCTTTCAAATTCAACCTGGAAACCGGTCCATGCTTTCTGTCAGCAAGAAAAACTACCCTGTTTACTGCCCAGTTTAGCATTACCGCCCCAGGAGAAGGACTACTACTCACTCTATTATTCACGAGGTGTTGCCCTGGAAGCGGATGTACTGGCCAAATATGTACGCGAACAGGATAAAAAAGCACCCAAGCGCTTAGTTCAGGTCTACCTGGACAACGAAGCTGGTCGTGGCGCCGCTCTGGCATTAACAGAAGCTTTAAAGGGAACCTCTATTAAAGTGGAAAGCCGTGTGCTGCATAACGCCAAATCCACAGACCTTAAAGATGCGCTGAAAGGCCTTACAACAACGGATGGGCTGATGTTATGGTTATCACCCTCTGAGTTAACTGCCCTTAACAAAGCGCAACCCAAGCAAATTTCTGCAGTTACTTATGTTTCTGGGTTCCTGGCCGAAGACCATTTTGAAGGTCTTTCCAAAGAATGGAAATCTCACATCAAGGTAATTTATCCTTATGAATTGGGCATCAAACGGGAGAAAAATTTAAAGACGGTAAAGAAATGGTTAGAAACCTGGCAAATACCCTTGGTCAATGAAACATTCCAATCTGAAGTCTTTTTTAATGTTCTGTTTTTAACTGACCTGAGTTCACAAATGCTGGATAATCTCTACCGCGATTATTTGATAGAACGCGCTGAAGACATGTTAAGTACGGGTTCAAATGTATCAGCTTACCCGCACTTAAGTTTAGCCCGTAACCAACGTTTTGCTTCCAAAGGCGCTTATATTGCAAAACTGACGCCTGATGGAACATTAACAGCTGATTCTGAATGGATTACACCTTAGTTGCTTAAGAAACTAAAAAAACGGCTACAGGGCCTATGCTGACCAGCAAAACCCCGATGTAAGTTAACATAAGGCCTTTGTTACCCAACAAAGGCCCTTTGTAAACCAACATAAGGTCTATGTCACTCAACAAAGACCCGGTGGCGCTTGATTTTACAATTTACCCGGTTATGAGCATACTCACTCTATTGTGATTTAAACTTACTCAACAGAAAACTCACGCATCATACCCATATCTTCATGCTCAAGGTTATGACAGTGATACATAAACAGCCCCTTAAAGTCTTGAAAGGGCTTAATTATCTTTACTCGTTCACCTGGCATAACGAGAACCGTGTCTTTAAAGCCAGCTTCAATAAAACCGTCTTTTACGGTCGCATAATCTTCACTTTCTGCCGAGCCAATAGACCGACTCAGGATCTGGAATGACTGACCATGCAGATGGATGGGATGCGCCATTGACATCATTGTACCCATGCCCGCCATACCTTCTCCGCCCATCATGCCCATACCGCCCATTTTATGACCGCCACCTTCGGTGTTATCACTATTTCCGTGATTCATTCCTCCCATACCTCCACCACCCATCATGCCCATGCCACCCATTTTATGGCCTTCTGCTTGCGGCTTATCATCCCCATGACCACCACTACCGCCATGCGCATGAAAAATTTCCATCAGTTGTAGGGTATTAACAGGAATCCGCTCGCTGGGTAAGGCATCGTTATAGGCATAAGGCCGACCATTTAGCAACATGGACATCGGTCCTTCAGAAATGGCGATGGGAACCGGTTTATTGGGGTTTGCTGTCTCGTTGATCTGATAATGATGATAAGTAGACAAGGAATTGGGTAATGCCGGACTATCACTGACCTGCCGCGTCACTTTAACAGTCAACAGTGGATAATCGCTACCGATCGGTAAGTCCATATGATGCTTACGACCCGCATGACCCATCATACGCTCGGCCATTTTTGGTAATACCCCAGAAAACGAACCACTCCGCAGTACCAGTTGAGACCCAACATTTCTACCACTAAAATCGGCCCATACATCCAGACGCTCACCCGGAGCCAACATCACATAAGGCTTATGAACGGGAGACTCCAGCAAACCACCATCAGTGCCAATGACCGTAATCGGTGAGTTATCATCCCAGGCCAATTTATAGATACGCGCGTTCGAGCCGTTGAGTATTCTGAACCGATAAGCCCGACTGGCTACGTCCAGATTAAAATCAGGACGACCGTTAATGAGTATTTTATCCCCGTAAAAGCCCATCATACGGTCACGCATATGACTCGCATAGATCAACTGATTGTTATCATCAAACTGTCGATCCTGAATCACAATGGGAATTTCGTACTCGCCATCCGGCAAGCCCAGTTTTTGTTCTTCTGGATCATTAACCAGTATGGCACCTGCTAGCCCATGGTAAACCTGACTGGCAGTTAAATTATGTGGATGTGGATGATAAATATTCATACTCGCACGGTTCAGCATTTCAAACTCATAAACATAGAGCTGGCCTTTGTCGATAGCGTACACAGGATGACCATCCATTAATGCTGGCACATGTAACCCATGCCAATGAGCAATAGTCGGCTCATTCAGTTCACTACGAAAATTAATTCGGATTTTTTGGCCTTTTTCAAAACGTAAGATGGGGCCTAAATAAGATCCTTGTATCTCGGCCACTGTATTGGCAGGACCTTTAACCAGCTTTGCAAAGTATTGAAAAACCTGTGTTGGTTGACCTGAGAGAATGGATATTGTTGATGGCTTG
>CAIPPE010000212.1 GCA_903866825.1 uncultured Methylococcaceae bacterium | reverse complement strand
GGGAACCTGTTATTGGCCTTTGGCATGGTTCTCGTGATCGCCGCAATATCAAGTTATATCGGAATACGTAAGGTCCTTAAAATTGAACCCTTTGATATCTTCAGAGGATAATACTATACCTAAGTACAATTGAATTTATTTTGACTATTCTTAAAATACCATTATCAAGAAAGTTCTGCTGCTCTCTGCGGCAGAAACGTCATAAAATTTGCGAACAACGGTGAGTGTCCGGTTTGAGGACCAATAGGATAGACAGGAGTTCATATGAGTGGAAGATTTACAGTCTTATTATTAGGGCTAATTGTTTTTTTATGTTTCTCGACAATAAGTCGTGCCCAGCCGGTAGTGTGCGGTACGTACGGGAGTGGATGTTACTACAACAATGGATATGGATGTAATTGTAACGATTATGGTGAAGGGTATCTTTTCGGTGGGGGCTATGATCGAGGGCGTGATGTTCACAATTATAGTCACCGGGGATTTGAAAGTCGCGGAGCAGCGCACTCTGGCGGCGGAAGAGGGGGAAGACGATGAAACGTATTTTGATTATTGCTTTGTTAGTAGGCGTGTGGGGTATTTTACCAATAAACCTTCATGCTCAAGAGTCAAATGAAACACAACAGCAACCAATGGGCACACAACAGTTATTCGCATCACCAGATGAAGCTGTAAAAGCTTTACAGGTGGCCACTAGCACTAAGGATAAAGCGATTTTGAACCAAATTTTTGGTACCCAAGTTAAAGAACTTTTAACAGGTGACGACGTGCAGGATACGAAGAATGCACAGAAATTCGCCTCTGTTTTGAGCCAGGGCTACACACTTGTCAAAGAGGGTGAAGATAAAATGACTATAGAAGTTGGCCCAGACAGATGGCCAATGCCAATCCCCCTGGTGAAATCAACTGATGGTGGGTCTTGGTATTTCGATACTGCGGCAGGTAAAGAGGAGATCATCAACCGTCATATAGGGAAGGATGAACTCCACGCTATTGGTGTTTGCCGTGGCTTTGCTGCGGGGAAACGACAGTTTGCTAGCATTCCACAGCCGTTTCATGGTTATCTTTTTAGAATTTTAAATGGTCAAGTAATGGTGGCATATCCATTGCATTGGGACCAGTCAGGTATCATGACTTTTATCGTCAATCAGGACGGTAAAGTTTATCAGCAAAACTTTGCTGAAAAGACAACTGAGATAGCGGTGGCGATGAAGGAATATAATCCCGATAGCGATTGGACAATGGTTACGGATCAGGGAGTATTGAACCCTGTATCTGGAACATAGGGAGAATTTCATGAACAGGGATTTGGTTTACCCAGTTAAGATTGGGCTGGCGATCGGTTTGTTGACAACCTTGATAGGGTGCGCGACCTATGGAGGTGGAGTTTATTATAGTAATGGATATTACGATGATGGTGATGGGTATCTCTTTGGCGGGAGCTATGATAATGGACGCGATGTGCATCATTATAGTCAACGTGGATCTGCAAGTCGTGGGGCAGCGCACTCTACTGGTGGAGGACACGCTGGTGGTGGAGG
>CAIPPE010000211.1 GCA_903866825.1 uncultured Methylococcaceae bacterium | reverse complement strand
CCTCAGATATTACCATGCTCAGACCTGTAGATGATGGAATTTATGTTGCTGATGATATAACATGGTTTTTAGTTGAGAAAAGAGCTTTTTCAGATGACCCTACGGAATTAAGAAAAGACCCAGTCCTGGAAGCCGATGCCATTCCTTTTACGGATGTTAATATGGAGGGTGAATATTTTGGTGAAGGTGAAGAAGGAATGGTGGCGATATGGTCATCTTCAGTAGGGATTTGCGCGGGGAACAACAAGGGTCAGGTTAAGATTCTGACCAAAGATAAATATATAATGCCGTTTGCAGGCAGTGGAGCGGCAGTAATCAGGAATGTGAATGGTCAAGTTCACTATTTAGCAACTTTACAATAGGGAGGAAAGAAAATGGCTATACGATTAAGTCCAGGAGTACAAAACGGATTGGCGGGAACACAGGGCATCTATGAATTATTCAATGGTGGTTTCATAGGAATATTCTCCGGTGGTCAACCGAGTGATGCAACACAGGCAGAAAATGGGACTCTTCTCACATTGATCTCATCTTCTTCGGGAACGGCAGGTCTGCCGATGGGAACAGCGGGAAACGGTCAAATATCAAAGGCTGCAACAGTGTGGTCTGGAGTATGCCAGAACGCGGGAGTTGCCGGATGGTTCCGTTTCTATGATAAAAATTATACTCAGGGTTCGAATGGCACTGCGGTTCGTTTCGATGGTAGCATCGGAATTAGCGGTTCTGACATGGTTATGTCAAACAGCAATTTGGTCGTGGGTGCGCCTACTACTGTTGATGTGGCAACATTCGCAGTTCCGGCCAACGCATAAGAGGAGGATCTATTATGACTGTAAAATTAAATGCATCTATGCAATCCAGTATAGTTAATTCCGGAATTATAACTAATTTTGGGACTACAGGGAAACTATCGGTTTATGGCGGCACTCAACCGGCAACGGGGGGAGGAGTCGCGACGTCGGCGGTGATAGTAGTCATAAGCAACATCGCTTGGAATACCGCAACAAATGGAACTGCGGCAATTACAGCGAACAGAACAGGAACGGCGGGGACTTCCGGATCTGCAACATGGGCAAGATTATCAGGAGTAGATGGTTCATCCTATGTCATTGATGGTTCATGCGATGTTTCCGGAAATTTACCTGATTTTGTGATTGATAATACAACCATATCGCAAAGTGGTATTGTGACTTTGACTGCGGCGACAATTATACAGCCTGGGCAATAAAAGGTCTGGTGAAGTAAAATGCCGATGTATTATATCGTAAATACGGATGCGGTAACTAATTTAGGTAAAACTGGATTTACTGCCAATGGTGATCTGACCACACATCTTGGTTCATCAACAGCCTTAGCAACTGCTGGTTTTTGGTGGCAGCAGGGAACAACGGGTACTCTTGGTCAAGGCGGAGGTTCTAATGGTACAGTTGGAACTGCGGGGACGTGGGGAACATGCACAAGCGTAACTCCTTTTGCTCTTCCTATAACCGGATTGAGTCCTGCAACTGTTTATCAGGTAGAGGCTTTTGTTGGCGTTGGTTGGAATGGAACAGCCCTGACAGTCACCACTCCCGGTCCTTCAGTTTCAATTCCCTTGGTACTGATTGTTGGTGCTCTTAACCAGCAAAGAAATGTAAAAATTCCACTGGTAACAATGGCTGGCAATATGATCGGCGGAGAGGTGATTTCCGGTGGGCCGAAGATGCCACTCCCAAAGGTACAGGGGAATATCAGCCAAGCCTATGCCTATGCCGAAACCAATACTGTATTTCCTGTTATTGGATTTAGTGCTTTCTGTGGCAGCTATTTAGCTGTTACCTTCCCTGTAATACAGTTTTCCGCTCAAGCGCACACTGATGTAATGGCGGAGATTAATGCATTTTTCCCTCGTATTCAATTCTCGGCTCATGCTTTTCAAGGATTATTTGCAGAAATTAATGCGTCATTTCCGCCCATTGGATTTTCGGCACATGCGATAACTACTCACTTAGCAGAACTCGCAATAAACTTTCCCGCAATAAAGGCATTTTTTCATGTTATTACCGGTTCTCTGGCGGAATTGTCAGCAGTATTCCCTCCGATTGATTTCAAAGCCCATGCTTATTGGACTGGGCAGAATTCTTTAAATGTTGTCTTTCCAGTGATTCAATTCCACGCGGAAGTGTCATGTCTCAATCCGATAACATTGGTATTGAATATGAAAAACTTTG
>CAIPPE010000210.1 GCA_903866825.1 uncultured Methylococcaceae bacterium | reverse complement strand
TTCGCGCTTTTTAAGGTTGGATTCTGCATCACCCTTTGGGTGAGTGTCTTTAAGCGGTAATACCATGGCTCAACTCAATTAATTCGGTCGATACAGATTATAGCGCTTTGTTGAAATGATTTTTATAGGATTATCTGGCCAACTATTGAGTGGTTCGAATCGTTGCTGACCACCACCTGCCCCACCTCGCCCGTCTTCTACACGATAAGTCCCGGCACTGTGCCAGGCCATTCGAATAAAAAAGGGACCATAGTGCCCATAATCAGCGGGCCACCAGTCTTGAGAGCTTGTCATCAATGCTTCAATATCTTTTTTGACAGCCTTGAGATCGAGTTTCTTAAACTCATTGGCGTAATTAAACTTGCTGTCCATCGGACTGGACTCAGCAGCGTGTTGCCTCAGAGGGGCTAAATCAAGTCTGTCAGGCCACCAGAACTGGTTAGACATCGATTGTAAATCTGTTGCGGTTTTTACTGGCGTGCTGCTTTCTGTGGCATATCCGACTTGCGACAAGGAAAGCGCTAATAGCGCGATACTCGATAACTTAATGTTCAACATATAAACTCCTGCTCTATCTTTAGAGAAAGTTTCTGCAGACTATCCACCTTCAAGTAGCAAGAGAAATAAACAAAATAGAAAATGTCCTACTGTAAAGATAGGAAATCTGCTGCATTAGCGGAAGTATCGCACCTTAGGCTTAGTATCTCAAGTATCTTCTTATGCACGCCACGATTGGCCTGACTTTACACTATGCGCAAATAGAAATTCAACTCAGCAGTTACGTGCATTTACCACCTTGTATCATTTATAATCGGGTATAATCGGGAAACATCTACAGTCAGCAACTAAAAAAACAGACAAGAGTATCTTGAACTTAGCTCCAATAACCTACTCCATTGGGTTACTGGCAAAATTCTGCTCACAGATAATAACGCCAACTTACCCTATATCAAACAATGGAAGTCACCTCTGAACAAATAAACGTATTTAGTGCTTATGCCCGTCGCTATTTCGGTGATGATGCGAATCTGTGGCTATTTGGCTCACGAGTGGATGATGGCAAAAAGGGCGGGGATTACGATTTTCTGGTGGAAACAAGTCTATCAGAGGCAGATGAAATAATTGAGCGCAAGATCACACTGCTCACAAAGTTACAGAATACAGTACAGTTTGAGGATGAAAAAATCGACATCGTTGTGAAACGTAAATCTAAAACTTATGAGCTGCCGATTTACCAAGTTGCCATGCACGAGGGAGTCAAACTATAAAATTATCTCGCTGAATGCGCATTGCATGCTAAGGTGCTTGACGAAGGGCTGAGTGATATCAGGCAGTGGTCGCCGATAACAACCGACGTTGTAATCGATAAAGAGCACTTGCGGATATTGGATCAAATTGCCTACCGCTTCACCAAGCTACAAGATTCAATGGGAGAGAAGCTTTTGCCGCTCATTCTGGTGTTGGCTTAAGAACCCATACCTGAAAATGTTACCTTTGCAGAAAAGCTAAATAGACTAGAGCGCATAGGCGCTATACCTTCTGCAGAAGGATGGAAAGGCTTTCGCGTCGTTCGAAATGCATTAGCACATGATTACCCAGATGATCCAGAATTGAGAACAAGTGCGATCAATCGATTTATAAAAGGTGCAACCGATTTAAGTACCCTCTTTCAACAGGTAAACAATTATATCGTACAGCATTTTCCACTGATCGATTAATTGGTGTGATCGTATATATCGCCCCCCATGCCCCAATAATGAGGGATCGTATACTAGAGAGCGCTGCTTTAGCTATTACGTTTGGTACCATCAATCAAAAAACCGCTTCAAATAATGCCCAGTATAAGACCCTGGATTCTCTGAAACTTGTTTAGGCGTACCCTCTGCCACGACAGTTCCACCGCCATCACCGCCTTCTGGGCCCATATCAATCAGCCAATCAGCGGTTTTAATAACATCCAGATATGCTCGATTACAATCACAGTATTACCATGATCACGCAGGGTATGCAATACGCCAAATCACTCAGGTTAATAGACTAACGGTGAAGCGATATCCACATTTTTTAGGTTATGCCCTGTGCATTGCGGATAGATCTATGTCATCGGTTCTGGCCTTATACCAAAAGAACTAATAACCTCTTTTGAAACGGTTTTCGAGCTCTTCCCAAAGTTCTTCTGGTAGCTTATGACTAACAAATTTTTCAAAAAACTCCCATTTTCCATATTTTGCAAAACTATTAGCTATTTTGGTTATTTCAGAAAAACCAACTTCTTTTGAAAAATCTTTGCTCAAAAGATATTTTTCTGCCCATACGTTAGCTAGTTGATGATGTCCCACAGCATCCAGCAATGCAATCGGTAATGGTGAGTCAGTTTTTTCTAATACACGAATAAACGCTGACGTAGCTAGTTCATTAAGAAAATCATCATGCTTTGTCTCTAGTGCAAAATTTGCCCAGGCTTCGATAAACTCAGAATTTTCAGCGAATACAAGTCGATACTTGTTAATAATAGCTTCTGCTTCGGAATATCTTTCTGCTCTTTGTAAAGCCTTTAAGCAATCCGCAACAATCTTGGCAGTAGCCTCATCACTAGAGCCGAGGATTTCTAAAAAAACATCCGCCGCTTTAAAATATTGGTCATGGTATGAATAGGATTCAGCCAAACGACGCCCTACTTTTTCATCATAAGCCCCGACATCCCGCCACACTGCGTCAATAAAATCAAGGTCCGGCAACCATTCTTTTTTCCAACGAGCTACGGGATCAAACGAATTCTGTATAACCTCCCAAACCCAGGTATTTTGGTTATCCTGGCTGATCTGCCAATAACGTTGCGCTTTTTTCAAAGCAGGAATTCCCCGAACATTTCTAACTCGATAAAACTGAAATAATGCGCGATAGATGGCGGGGTGACCAAAGGATTCCGTCAATTCTTCCATCTCCAGCAGTGCAGCTTCTGGGTCATCCCACATTCGGGCTTTAGCCTGTTGGACTAGCGTATCCACTTGAGTCAACATTAATTCTTTAGGTACCAAGGTTGCAAATAAACGCAAGTAGTCGCGTAGCAGAATAGATTCATCAGGACTTACAGTACCGCCCACTCGCAAAACCTCACGAAGTTCAAGTGCCGTTTCGGAATGTAGAGTGAAAATAGTTGGACAAGATAAGGTATCTTCGAGATTTTCTGCTTCTTCATAAAAAAAACTTTGTATATCCTCTGTTATCGTTGATTCTTCCTCAGCATTTTTTATATCGGGAAGACGACTTAAGGCGAGCATTAATTCAATGTCTTCTCCGCCCATTTCATGCCGTGTACGTTTTAAGCTACGTAATACTGCTCGTGCGCCTTCCATATTTTCCAGCGTAGGTGTGACCAGACAAATTACTCGATCCGCTAATAAGGTCGCAGCAACCCCACCCATTTCGGTAATGCCGGTACGCGAGTCAATTAAAAGAAAATCGGGTTGCAATTCGTCATTTATACGTTGTTTAAGGTCTAAAAATAACTGCACACCTTTGGCATCGGGAGTATAAAACAGCTCATGCCAGTTAATCCGAGATAATTTTTCCCAATAATCAGGTGATGGGCCTTTCCCTGCGGCTATTAAACGCAGTAACGGTTGTTCGGTGCCAGGAACGGCAATCGTTATCACAAATTTTTCTAAAGATTCAGGAATACAGCCTTCGGTAATAAACTCATGCAAATAATCAACAAGACCCGTTTGTACAGCAAGAGGCTTACCATCTTTGTTGGTAGAAAATTTATAATGTAGCCCCGGTGCTTCTAAATCAAAATCTAAAGCAACGACCTTAAAATTTAACCGCGCTAAATAACGAGCGGCATTAGCGACTGCTAAGGAACGTCCGGTGCCACCTTTGTAGGAATAAAAAGTAATGGTTTTCATGATGCTAACGCATGAGCATGTTCGAGAGAACCGAAAAAACCATGTTTCCGTACATAATCGGCCTTTCTATTAGCCTTTTCAGGCAAATTCTTAAATGGTGAATATTTATTTTCAAGCACGGTAGCTGAAATGTTTTTAGAATATTCGACCTGATTGATTTGTTCCAATAGATTAGCCGCTGTAGTTATCAATTCTGGATATTCTTGTTTAACATTACTTTTCAACAGCGCTATCAAAAAGTTTTTTGCATGTGCAAATTGGCGTTGTGGTATCAGTTCATTTTCAACCTTTTTAAGAAAGTTTTGTAAAACCGTTAAGGGTGCTACATCCAGTATTTCTATCATGTTAAGTGTTTCAGGGACAGGACGGCCACTGCTTTCACGGTATGCAATGAGTTGTTGATTGAGAAAATGTATAACCGCTGCCCAATTTTCAAATGATGCACCTGAGGCATGAAAATCGTGATTTAGCACAGCGTCTTCTATCGCGCTTTCAGGCAGTTTTATTGTATTGAATTGCTTGTATGGAGGTCGACACAATCGCAAACTCTGCTTAGACCGAATTATTGCCACTGCATCAGTGGGTGAAAAAGCTTCTAAAGTAATGCTCATGTTATATAGTCTCCAATTGTATTTTTCCGTCTTTTACAGCGCGGAGTAATTGAACAAAATCCTGAACCTCGGCACGTTCTGGTTCGGTAAGAGATTTACCAAAATTAGAAAACGCTAGCTCCCACTTTTGTTGATATTCTTCGGTGCTTACACGGACGCATTTTAAATCATTCACAGTAACCTCACCGATGAAAATAATTTCAAAATATTGCTTGAAATCGGTAGATATAAGCAATTGTGACCAGTCATTTTGTTGGGCTGCGTCAATGTCTGCAATCAACTGGCTGGTAGCCAACCAATGGCGATGAGAAAAAGGGGATATACTTTTTATTAGAACCGTAGGGTCAAATGTGCTAGATTTAGAAAAACAGATTTCCAAACTGTCGCCTGAAAAGCAAGCACTATGATTTAATGTATCATGGAAATTATGAGTAAGTACCGTACAATAAAGTCCGTAATTAGATAATCCGAAACCACCCGCGTTTAATGCTCCGTATCTAAAGCATTCACCCTTTTGAAAGGCTTGGTCAAACGCCATGCGCTTATCATAAAAACCTTTCAGTCGTTCACGCAAAATTTCATCTTTATTTCTTCCACTCAATACCGCTTGCTCTTGCGCCCACTCATGTATGTTCTTATAAGGTATGCCGTTTAAAATTTCGGTAATCACGAAGAGCCTAAGATTGATGGAGATTAATGCCTTCGATTCTACCCACTGAGCAAAATGCTTGGCTTCGATTGCCTTTGGCTCAGATAAGCTTGCAATTGTTTCATTGAAAGTTTTATTTATATAATCGGCATTATTCGTAGCAATAGCAAATAAGTCGAGCATTTATTTCTCCGTAATAATCAATGTAGCTTCCAGTTCCCTATACCATGACATAGACATCATCACTCAAAAAACCGCTTCAAATAATGCCCGGTATAAGAAGCTGGATTTTCAGAGACTTGCTTAGGCGTACCCTCAGCCACCAGTGTTCCACCGCCATCGCCACCTTCTGGACCCATATCAATCAACCAGTCGGCAGTTTTAATGACATCCAGGTTGTGTTCAATCACTATCACAGTATTACCATGATCACGCAGGGTATGTAACACACCCAATAACTGTTTAATATCGTGAAAATGCAATCCCGTGGTGGGTTCATCCAGAATATACAAAGTCTTACCGGTATCACGTTTTGACAGCTCTTTAGCCAGTTTAACCCGTTGCGCTTCGCCACCTGACAAGGTCGTGGCATTTTGTCCCAAGGTGATATAACTTAAACCGACTTCCATCAGTGTGTGTAGTTTTCTGGCGAGCGTCGGTACGGGACTAAAAAACTCTGCTGCGTCTTCCACCGTCATATCCAGTACTTGATTAATAGTCTTACCTTTATAGCGTATTTCCAAGGTTTCACGGTTATAACGCTTGCCTTGACAGGCATCACAATGCACAAAGATATCCGGCAGAAAGTGCATTTCAACTTTAATCACGCCATCGCCTTTACACGCTTCGCATCGTCCGCCTTTGACATTAAAACTAAAGCGACCCACGGTATACCCACGAGAACGCGATTCATGCGTCGCAGCAAATAACTCACGTATTGGCGTAAATAATCCGGTGTAAGTAGCAGGATTAGAACGAGGGGTTCTACCTATCGGGCTTTGATCGATATCAACCACCTTATCAAAGTAATCCAGTCCTTCGATGGCATCACAGGGCGCAGGAACAATACTGGCATGGTTGATTAAACGCGCAGCATGCGCATACAAAGTATCGTTAACCAATGTAGACTTACCCGAACCTGACACGCCCGTCACACAAGTTAATAAGCCAACGGGAAAAGCGATATCCACATTTTTCAGGTTATTGCCAGACGCATTGCGAATCACCATTAGTTTATCTTTATCCACTGGTGTTAATGTAGCCGGTACATCAATAGCTACTTTACCGGACAAATATTGCCCTGTTAAAGACTCTTCACTGTTCAGAATATCATCCAGGGTGCCTTGAGCAATAATCTGCCCACCATGAACACCGGCTCCAGGGCCAATATCTACAATATGTTGTGCCGCGCGAATTGCATCTTCATCGTGCTCCACAACGATGACGGTATTCCCTAAGTCACGCAAATGAAACAAGGTCTTTAACAATCGGTCATTATCGCGTTGATGCAAACCGATAGAGGGTTCATCTAATACATACATGACCCCGACCAAACCGGCACCAATTTGACTCGCTAAACGAATACGCTGCGCTTCTCCACCGGACAAGGTATCGGCACTTCGATCCAGTGTTAAATAATCCAGACCCACATTCACCAGGAACTCCAGACGTTCACGTATTTCTTTAATAATCTTGACCGAAATCTCACCCCGCTGACCCGGTAACGACAAAGTATTAAAAAAAGCCAAAGACTGGCGAATCGGTAAATGCGTTAACTGATGTAAAGGAAAGTCTTCAATAAAGACATTGCGGGCAGACAGATTCAGCCGCGCCCCTTGGCACACATTACAAGGTCGGTGAGATTGATACTTGGCTAATTCATCTCGTACTAATTGAGAATCCGTTTCCAGATAGCGACGCTCCATATTGGCAATAATTCCTTCAAAGCGATGCCGTTTCTTTCTAACCGAACCCGTTTCGGTCAGGAATTTAAATTCAATCGCGGTTTTACCACTGCCATACAGTACCAGATCCTGCGCTTCTTTAGACAGTTGTGAAAATGGCACTTCCAGGTCAAAACCATAATGATCCGCCAAGGAAGAAATCATTTGGTAATAATAGCCATTACGTCGATCCCAACCTCGAATAGCGCCACCCGCTAAACTGATATCAGGATTATGCACTACTAAATCGGGATCAAAATGCTGCCTAACACCTAAGCCATCACAACTACTGCACGCGCCTTTGGGATTATTAAACGAAAATATGCGCGGCTCTAACTCGGTTAAACTGTAACCACATTGCTTACAGGCATAACGCTCAGAGAATACCATTTCGGTTGCATCATCTAAACAAACTGCAATGGCAATCCCATCCGCAATTCGCAAGGCAGTCTCAAACGATTCTGATAAACGTAGGGCTAAATCTTCACGAATCTTGAAACGATCAACAACGACTTCAATCGTGTGTTTCTTTTTTAAATCCATGACCGGCGCATCATCTAAATCATAGACAGTCCCGTCAATACGTGCCCGAATAAAACCCTGCGCACGTAAATCTTCCAATAACTGGATATGTTCACCCTTACGGTCATTTATCACTGGCGCCAATAACATCCACCGCTGTTCTTGCGGTTGCGCCAGTAATAAATCAACCATTTGGCTGACGGTCTGCGCTTCTAAAGAAACATGATGTTCTGGACAACGCGGAGTCCCTGCCCGTGCATATAACAGCCGCAAGTAATCATAAATCTCTGTGATGGTTCCCACGGTTGAGCGGGGATTATGCGAGGTGGATTTTTGTTCAATAGAAATAGCGGGCGACAAGCCTTCAATATGATCGACATCCGGCTTTTCCATCATTGATAAGAATTGCCGAGCGTAGGCAGATAATGACTCTACATAACGGCGCTGGCCTTCTGCATAAATCGTATCAAAGGCTAAAGAGGACTTTCCCGAACCTGACAACCCAGTGATCACAATTAATTGATCCCTAGGCAAATCAATATCAATATTTTTTAAGTTATGCGTTCTAGCACCACGGATACTAATCGTGTCCATCAAATCATTCCGGCAATTAAAACAGCCCATAATATACGTTTAAAGCCGTCTAAGCACAAACCGACAATTGCATAATGTGATTTTGTTACTGACTACCCGACTGGCACAACATTTCAAATGAAACTCATCAACTATTCATTTATGATAATCTTGGCATCCGTTGTTAAACAAATGCTTCAACCCACCCTACTCTTAACTCAATAAACTTCATGTCAAATTGGAACGAATATTTACAACTATTAGCTGGCCTAGTGTCTGTGGTCAATCCTATTGGCGCCATTCCAACTTTTATGGCATTGACCGCAGCTCGAACTAATGAAGATAAAAATCGCACCGCTGTGGTCTGTGCCTGCGCCGTATTTATGGTGTTACAAATTGCGTTACTGGCCGGAGAACCTATTTTAAATTTTTTCAGCATTAGCCTTCCGGCCTTTCGTGTCGCAGGCGGCATATTGATCTTGTTAATGGGACTGTCAATGTTGCATGTAAATCAAGATCGATCACGACACACACCTGAAGAACACGCCGAATCTTACGACAAGGAATCGGTTGCGGTAGTCCCATTAGCTATTCCGTTACTCAGTGGACCCGGCTCAATTAGTACGACGATTGTTTATGGGCATATGGGACATTCCTGGCTGCATTATGGATTAGTCACTCTGGTGATTCTCTCAATCTCACTCATTGTATTAGTTGCCCTGTTGATTGCCCCAAAGATTGCGAAAGCAATGGGCAGTACCGGGATTAATGTCGTCACCCGGGTCATGGGGTTGCTATTGGCAGCGATTGCTGTGGAGTTTATCGCTAAAGGTTTAACGGCGTTATTTCCTGCGTTGGCAGTAACTTAGAATCCTGCGGTTATTAATTGAGTCAACATTTTTGTAAAAAAATGTAACAAATTACAGCTCTGTTACACATCGTTACAATTTTCCCCCACTGAAATACGAACAAAGAATTAAGATATTAATCGTTACGAAAGTTTTTGCACTTTTACCCGCCTTGAGACGTTTTCAGGCCATCATTCAACATGCAAGAACTGATGAAATTATTAATTTGTTCGACCGTAAAAAGGAATCAGAAAATGAACGAGAACAATCGCAAAGTATTTACCAGTGCACAAAAAGCCAATGTTGCATTAGCAGCCGTTTCACGTAAAAAAACCATCCATCAGATTGCGGAAGAGTATAGAGTACATCCAACGCAAGTAAACCGATGGAAAAAAGAACTGATGATCAATGCCAGCAGTTTATTTGAAACTAAACGGGGACCGAAACCCGCTCATGAGTCTAGAGCTAGTGACGTAGATCATCTGTAAGTAAATCTTGAGCTAGATTAACTTAAGTCATTTAAAAACTATGGTCAGTTTTATAGCAACCCATTCCAAATCTAAATTTTATCTGTGGCTAACACTCAGTACTCTTACTGTTGTTTTCACAATGACGTTTGGTGTCTATGTCTCAGCTGAAAAAGAACTCAGCCATGTACACGAACAACGCTTTACCTCATTTCGTCTGGCTAATGAACTCCAACAGTCTTCAAAGGACCTGACTAGTATGGCCCGTGCTTACGTGGTGACAGGGAACCCACTATACAAGCAACATTATCAGGAAATTCTCGACATTCGTAATGGTAAGAAACCGCGTCCGGTCGATTATCATAATGCCTACTGGGACCTTGTACTCAAGGATGATCATAGACCTCGACCCAACGAGCAGGCCATTCCCTTGGTGGAGTTAATGGGTAGAACCGGGCTTTCTCCAGAAGAATTTGCTAAACTTGATCAAGCCAAAAGCGCCTCAGATGCACTGAGTCAAACAGAATACGCGGCAATGTCACTCATCGAATCAAAGACGCCTACTAAAATAATCAATCGCTCCAAAGCGATCGAAATGCTTTTTGATGCTCCCTACTTCCTGGCAAAAAGAAACATCATGCTGCCTATCAGTGAATTCAATGCGTTATTAAACCAAAGGACACTGAATGAGGTTAATACCCTTGAAAATAAGACCAGAAATATCCGTTTCTTGTTTATCACTATTGGCTCAATACTAATTTTAGTCTTTTGGCAAATGTTAAGGGCTTTCGATCAGGACAACCGCTTAAAAACAGAAAGCGAGCACTTTTCACACACCTTGGCTAACGGTGGATCTGCCATGATTTGGACCACCGATTCGGCCTCGTTATGCGACTTTGTCAATGAACCTTGGCTACGTTTTACCGGGCGCACCTTTGAACAGGAATTAGGCAATGGCTGGGCGGAAGGCGTGCATCCCGAGGATCTTGATCGTTGTTTGCAGACTTATCTAACTGCTTTTAATCAGCGCATGCCCTTTAGCATGGAAAACCGGATGCGCCATGCCGATGGTGAATATCGCTGGATCCAAGATGAAGGGAATCCCCGATATGATTCCCAAGGCAAGTTTACTGGCTATATTGGCTGCTGTTATGACATTACTTTGCGCAAACAGGCGGAACAAGAATTAGAGGCTTACCGTATCCACCTTGAAAAATTAGTCGATGAGAAAACCTCCGAACTACAGGCTGCCAAGAACGTAGCTGAAGCAGCCAATAGTGCAAAAAGCAGTTTCCTGTCCAACATAAGCCATGAAATACGGACACCAATGAATGCCATTCTGGGTTTCATTCACCTTCTGAGGCCTGAACTGAACGATCCTAAACAGATAGACAAGCTTGAAAAGATCAGCCATTCTGCCACGCATTTAATGAGTATTATCAATGATGTTCTAAGCCTGTCAAAAATTGAAGCCAACCGAATTGAACTTGAACAGATACCCATTGACATCAATGATACGCTCAGGAAAGCAGGAATGATAATGAGTGAACAGATTGAATCCAGGAAACTGGAACTCGTCTACGATATCGATTCCAGGCTAATCGACTTAAACCTAATTGGAGATCCGCTACGTCTCACTCAAATTCTGCTTAATTATCTTGGCAATGCCGCTAAATTTACTGAACAAGGTCACATTGCCCTACGAGCCAAACTGATTGATGAGCAAGATGACTTCGTTATGCTAAAACTTGAAGTACAGGATACCGGCATTGGTATTAGTGAGGATCAACAAGCCAAACTGTTCCAACCTTTTGTACAGGCTGAGGCTTCCACTACGCGTCAATACGGCGGTACTGGTTTGGGCCTGACCATTAACCACCACATGGCTCATCTGATGGGTGGCGATACCGGTGTTGTCAGTAGCCCTGGTCATGGCAGCACATTCTGGTTTACTGCCTGTTTGAAACGCTGCAATGATCTTCAGATGAAAGAAGCCCACAACCTCATTACGCCTGAAACACAAATCCGTCAAGGCGCTCGAATTTTGCTCGTCGAAGATAATGAAATCAACCTGGAAATCGCGTGCATGTTACTGGAAAATATAGGGTTATCCGTAGACATAGCCCATCATGGTGGTGAAGCCGTTTCGATGGTTAAAGCGATCGCCTACGACCTGATTCTGATGGACATCCAGATGCCAGTGATGGATGGTTTGGAGGCAACCCGCTGTATCAGACAGCTTGACCGTGGTCAGTCTATCCCAATCATTGCCATGACTGCCAACGCCTTCGAGGATGAAAAGCAGCGCAGTATCGAAGCCGGTATGAACGGTTTTTTATCCAAGCCCATCGAACCAAATGCTTTATATCATGAACTGACACACTGGATTCATGGAGCCAATGATGCCTAATAATTCAAAATAATTTTTCGTAGTCCTTTTTAGGCACCTCAAACTGCTCGCGACAAGCCTCATATAGCAGCTTAGGCGTCTGTCATATCTTAATCAATGTCAGAAATAACTTAAATAGGTTGTGTTTATTATTTAAGAGACTACACTAACAGGTAATGACACTTGACAAGACGCTCTAGTCATCACTCAAGCTATCATCGCGAGATTTTGGAACTTCTACAGATTCTTCATGCTTAGCCAGACAACTTTTTAGCCCCACCACACAACTCGCAACCCAGTTGCTTTATACCTTTTGCTTTAAAAGCTTTCTCTTTTGATTGGCAGGATGCACCGTTAGGCCTTAGAAACATGGGCAAGCCCCTGCAGTTCGACTTTTTGATACTGCGCGTTTTATTTAAAGCTCAAAAATATTCCAGGATATTAATCATGACTACTTCTTATTTTATGCCCACGAGTGATAGTGGCAAAGCTGACTTACTCGACCATTTAGCCAGTAATTTACCCCGCTACAAAGACTTGCTCACGCTCAGTGACGATACCTGTGCATTCGTTTTAGCCGATGCCAAAAGTTTTCGCTATACCTGTCAAACCATGAATGACATGCAAGCTTATGCGCATCACTGGACAGTCTATAAAAATCAACTGCGTGATGACAATTCGTCACTCATTCCGGCCCTGTGGCCAACCGCAATCACCTTTGTGGTGCCCAGACCCGATGCCGTGCTGTTCGGTATCATTCCACGGCTTTCTGCCTTAGTGGCGCAGATTAAAACCAATAAAAACTATACCCCTGCCATCGGTCAGGATTTATGGCTGATAGGCAGCAGTACCAGTGTTGATCCTAGCACCTGGAAGCCTCAGTTAAATCTGCAAAATAAAGCCGGTCATCCGATTATCGCCTGGACCAAAGGCGATGCCAGTGCGATTGAAATCTGGGTAGACCGAAGTGATAACGCCAATTTTGTCATGCTCACCATCAATACCGAACCCAATACAAACGACAACTCTCCCCTACCGCCTCCAGGCAATACCGCCATGTGGAAATACAAAGCCATTTATCGTTTCCATGATGAACAGGTTGGACAGTGGAGCGATGTAATTAGCGTGTCTGTAGGGGGGTAAGTTATTACTGGTTGCTTGTACCCAAAATCACTCGCAAATGATGTAGCTGACCATCGTCCTTTAAAAGTATACCTTTGTTTTCATAGACTTGCTCTACGCCATCTAATTCTACACTTACGATGCCGCGCGAGACACCATTAGGGTTTTCTACCTTGATTTCATAGCGACTGGTCTTGTGCTGATAGCTAATGCTGTATTGAGTCCAGACCATGGGTATGCAGGGATTTAAAACCAAGCAATCCGCACGGAGTTGGAACCCGAGTATAGTTTCAACTCCAGCCCGGTAAAACCAGCCAGCTGCCCCCGTGTACCAGGTCCAGCCACCCCGTCGGACATGCGGAGGCTCCGAATAAATGTCGGCCGCCAATACATAGGGCTCCACCTTGTAGGCATAAAGACCGGTTCGGGTTGAGGTACGCTTAATTGGATTCAACATACGCAAAAGTTCTACTGCCTGATCCCCCTCACCCAGCATGGCAAAGGCAATAACAGACCAGATAGCTGCGTGGGTGTATTGCCCGCCGTTCTCACGAACACCGGGTGGATAACCCTTAATATAACCAGGATCGCGTTCGGTTTTATCGAAAGGCGGCGTAAAGAGCAGCATAAGATCGTCGCCTAAGCGGACCAGATACTCTCTGACAGAATGCATGGCTCTTTGTGCTCTCTCACTATCAGCAGCACCAGAAATAACCGCCCAGCTTTGAGCAATTGAATCGATCCTGCATTCGGCATTGATTGCGGAACCTAATGGTGTGCCATCGTCGAAATACGCCCGCCTATACCAGGCGCCATCCCAGCCTTCGGCTTCCACGGCAATTTTTAGTTTGCTGATATGATCACGCCAGCGATTCGCGGTTTGCTGTTCGCCGCGCGCTTCAGCCAGCTTGGCAAATTCGTCCAAAGTGGCGATCAGGAACCACGCTAACCAAATACTCTCTCCTCGTCCCTCCCTACCGACACGATTCATACCATCATTCCAATCGCCGCTGCCTATCAGAGGTAATCCATGAGCGCCAGTGGTCAAACTATAGTCCAAAGCACGTACACAGTGTTCATACAGTGTCGCTTCTTGAATTGACTGATTCGGCTCAAAATAAGCGTCTTCTTGCTCCGGTTTGAGTTCTGGACCCTCAAGAAATGCCAGCGAACTATCCAGAATGGCGGTATCGCCGCTAACTTTAATATAGTGAGTAACTGCGTAGGGCAGCCACAATCGATCATCTGAGAAATGCGTACGTACTCCACGACCAGTAGGCGGGTGCCACCAATGCTGCACATCGCCCTCGACAAACTGCCGTTCGGCAGCCAGCAGGAGATGTTTGCGGGTCAGATCGGGTCTAGCGACTGCTAGCGCCATACTGTCTTGTAATTGATCCCTAAAACCAAAGGCGCCGCCGAGCTGATAAAATGCAGCTCTGGCCCACATCCGGCAGCTTAGTGTTTGGTAGAGTAACCATCCATTTAATAACAGGTCCAGCGCCTGATCCGGGGTTTTAACCTGCACTTTGCCGAGTACTGATTGCCAGGATTGTTGCACCTGATTAAAGGTTTCTGATGGTTTAGTCAGGCGGTAACGCTTAACCAATTCAACCGCGTGGGCATGGTTGTCGCCTTGGCCCAGTAGGAAAATAATTTCTGTCTCGGCATTGCCAGCCAGTTCAATCACAGTCTCCAGGGCTGCGCAGGGGTCCAGTCCTGCCCCAACCCGATTTTTAAGCGTCTTAAATCCCAGCAGACCTGCTGGTGCATCGAGACAGCCATTACGGCCAATAAATTCTGTTCTATTGCCAGTCCAACTGCTCTGTTGTCCACACAAGTCTGCGAAGGCGACACGCGTACCGAATTCAGAAATCCAGGGATTCTGAGCAAATAGTGCACCTGTTTCGATATCAAGTTCAGTGACGATGTAAGGGGCTGTCACGGCTCGGGAAGTGCCTAACACCCATTCCAAATAAGCTGTGACTGATAGTTTACGTCTCCGTCCAGATAGATTTTTTAAGGTTAGACAGGAAATCTTGACTGGATCGTCCGGGGTGACAAATTGCAATAATTCGCTATATATACCATGTGAGGCGTGTTCAAAACGGCTATACCCTTGTCCATGATGAATCACATAACTAGTATTATCAACACGAATAGGCAGTGCGGTCGGACACCATAGCTCCATAGTCTCATCATCGCGGATATAAAAGATTTCACCGGATGGATCACTGACCGGATCATTTGACCAGGGTGTCAACAGGTTTTCATTGCTATTCCCTGACCAGGTGCAGGCGCTACCCGACTCTGAAACCATAAATCCGAATTCAGGATTGGCAATAACATTGATCCAGGGTGTCGGCGTAAACTGGCCTTTATCCAGTACAATCACATATTCGCTGCCATCTGCAGAGAAGCCACCTAAGCCATTAAAAAACTCCAATGCAGGTACTGGAAGTAGATGGGGTGAAACAACTTCTGAGGGTAGTTGGTTTTTACTATGAATAAATGCCGTTTCTGGGCGAGGATGCCTTAACAACAACTGTTCGGCCAAAGTTCCACGATTGCTCACCAGTACCGCACGAGCGGCGGTTTGAAGCAAGAGCCGCTCTTCGGCGGAAAGCTGATCGACCCGAAGTACAAAAATAGCCCCCTGGTTCTCCTGTTTATGCGGCGTAAAACGAGCTTGATTTTCGCGTACCATGTTGTCCAATAGCATCTGTAAATCGTCAACATACGACACTTCTTTATCATTTAGGATCACAAGATCAACACTAAGCCCCTTGATGCGCCAATATTCATAAGCACAAAGTAATTGCGTAATGATACGGTGATCTTCCGAATCCCTGACTCGAAGCAGAATAATGGGCCGGTCACCAGAAATTCCATAGCGCCACAATCCGGTGACGTTCAGCGTATTCATTAGCATCAGCTTGCTGGGTGGACGTAATGAAGGCTCCGCATAAATCAAACGATTAGCCAGATATTGAAAGAGCTGAGCTTCCTCCGGCTTTGTGCGCAGATGATGTAATTGCACCTGTGCATGTGTCCAGGCCAAAGCCGATACCCGCTCCCAGGCGGCCGCGTTATTGTATTTATCTATCAGGTCCGCCACTGCCTGGCGAGAGTCGGCAGCCAGTGTGGTGAAGGTAAGGTGTTCGGTAGCCCCAACTTCAAGCCGCACCCGGGTACGCAAACTAAAAATGGGATCCAGAACGGAGCCGACTGTATTGCTCAGAGGGCGCCCATCCATAATGGCGATCGGAGCCTGTAAATTTTGACCTCGCCCAATGAACCGGCTACGGTCGGTCTCGTATTGCATTCCGTAATTGGTTTGCCTCCCAGTTAAAACGTGGGCCGCCCAAACTGCAGGTTCCGCAGTTGTCCTTTTACGCCGGTGCGCTAATAAACTTTGGGTATGCAACTGGTATTCTGTCTGTACAAACAGATTGGAAAATGCCGGATGTGCTATATCTGAAGACATAGTCGCCAGCACAATTTCAGCATAGGAAGTGACCTCTATTTCCCGTGGCCGCAAGCTATTGTTAGTTAAACTAAGGCGGCGGATTTCAGCATCGTCCTCCGGTGAAACAACAATTTCCAGTGTTGTCAGTATACCATCGTCGCTACGGGTAATGCGGGCCCGATCTTCCATGAAAACCACTTCATAGCGATCAGGCACAACCGTAGTCGGCTGATAACCCGCAGACCATACCTTGAAACTTGCCACATCACGCAAATAAAGATAACTGCCCCATGAGTCGCGAGTTACATCTTCACGCCAACGCGTCACTGCCAAATTTCGCCATAAGCTATAACCCGATCCGGCGCTGGTAATCATGACTGCATAACGACCATTGGACAGCAATTGTATCGAAGGTGTCGAAGACATTGGCGAAGGTACTCTCCGTATAGGTTGCTGCACAGTTTCCTTAATTTCTGCCAAGGCTTGGGATAAAGGTAAGCCGCTCGTATCGGCACCTTGTGGCACCCGCTCCTGTAGCAACAAGTCGGCTGACTGAACCAGGGTGGCATTATGAAAACGATGTCGTACCACTCCATCATATAAGGTATTCGCTATCGCAACTAAAGACATACCCTGGTGATGTGCCATATAACACCGCACGATCGCCACTCGCTGATCTTCTTCCAGCCGGATCGGCGTATAATCTAAGGCTTCATAAAATCCGAAGCGTCCTAAGGCCCCCTGTTTTTGCAGATAATCGAAGTTTAGTACGGCGGCATGCGGTAAATACATGGCGGCCAAGGCGGTGGCATAGGGGGCAACTACCCGTTCTTCACCGAGTCCACGCTTCATTCCTAAACCGGGTACGCCAAAAGCCGAGTACTGATAGGTCATAGCAATATCCCGACTATTGAAAGCTGATTCGGAAACACCCCAAGGTATGCCGCATTGCTTGCCATATTCTATTTGCCGCTTGATGACAAATCTGCAGGTCTGATCCAACAGGCTATAACGTGGAGTAAAGGTCACCAAAGATGGCATCAAGTATTCAAACATTGACCCAGACCATGACATCAAGACTGTGCCGCCTGCGGCACGGGTGACACGTCTGCCCAGATGAAACCAGTGTTCGCTTGGCGCCTCCCTTTTGGCGATGGCAATCAAACTGGCTAATCGCGCTTCTGAAGCCAGCAAATCATAATAACTGGGGTCGAGTGAGCCTTCCATGACACGATAACCAATTGAGAACAAATGACGTTCGGCATGATAGAGAAAGCTAAAATCCATTTCCTGAAACAGCCTATCCAACTGCAAGACGATATCCTCCAGTCGCTTGGTCAGTGCGGAGGCTTGCTCTCCTGCGTGGCGCAGTTTCACCAGTGCTTTGATATCCGCAATCGACATTGTTTGTTGATTTGCCGTCTGATAGGCAGCTAAGGTCTGCGCATAAAATTCAGCTAACTCATTGAGTGGCCTATTCTGGTTAATTTCTTTCCACCACGGCCTAAATTGCGATGATCCCGATATTTGAAGCATTGCTTCAAACTGTTGCGTGTAGTTAATCCAGGGAAGCAAATGTTTGATATCTCGAAAATGTGAATAAATGTCTTTGCTGAGCAAGATGGACCATGCCAATACTTCGCTAACTTCGGGCGTTCCGCGTTCGGCCACAAAAGCATTGGCCAAATCCACCAGATTGTCGGCACAGAGGGTTAAGCGCCTCCAAAGATCGCTACAGGCTAGTGGGTCTTCAGGATTGAGTTGCAATATTTCGCCTATCAGAATGGCCTTTTGCTCTAACTCTTTAAATATTAGAGTATTAGTCCAGCTATCAGCGCTGCTTTTCGCTAGTTCAGTGCTTAGTAGACTATGGGTATCAATCAACCCCGTTAAGGACTGGGTAAATATCAAAGGACTGCGTAAAATTTCTCTGTAGGTTTCCGCCAGCGTTAGCAGATGTCCGGCCAAATTGCCGCTATCCACGGTCGAAATATAACCAGGCTCCAGAATATGTAAATTACAGGTATCATACCAATTGTAAAAATGCCCGTTTAAACGCGGCAACTTATTTAGGGTGTTTAAGGTCCGTTCAGTTCTATCTATGCTATCTAACAATCCTATCCAGCCGAAATCCCGTGCAGCGGCGATCGACAATAAGTAGAGACCAAAATTAGTGGGTGAACTGCGATGAGCGATAACGGGAAGAGGATCTTCTTGAAAATTATCCGGCGGGAGATAGTGTTCCTCCGCTGTGACAAAGGTAGTAAAAAACCGCCAGATGCGCCGACCGACCAGTTGCAGCTTTTGAGCGTCACCAGTTTGCAGGAATTCAGCTTTATCCAATCTGGGAGGCAAACTTAAGTATCGGGCGATAATTGGAGCCAGCAACCACAATAGCAAAAAGGGTACTGCATTAATTATCGCAGCCGAATTAAAATACAATACAACAAAGGTAACACCAAATACAACAATGGATGAGCGTATTAAAGGCTGGATTAGATTTTTTAAGCCATGATCCGAAAAGCTCTTGGCCTGTAACGCAGTAACCCATTTCAATAAACGTCGTCTGGTAATCAATAACCTGACCAATGTACTGACAATTGCATCCGTCATTAACCAAGCGTCCAGTACTAAAAAAGTAAGTGCCACCAGACTATTCGCAAAGGCCCACAGCACATTTTCAGTTACAGTTCGAAGATAGGTAGCCAGCGACAAGTCGCGATGCGATGGACTAAAGACTGTGCAAGAGGCCATAATTAAAGGCATGGACAAAGAAATCAACACCATACTAATCAATAACGCTTGTGGGGACTCTGGAATAGCCCAGCTTAAAACCAAGACTATAAAGGTTGCAGGTGCAGAAAGCGAGCGGCGTAAATTATCGAGCATCTTCCAGCGACTGATAAAGGACATATCTCTTCCGCTAATGCCAAATATCCAAGGCAATAATTGCCAGTCACCCCTAACCCAGCGATGTGCCCGAGAAGCCGCCACTTCAGTATGGCTGGGAAATTCATCGAAAAACTCGATATCATTAACCAGTGCACAGCGGGCATAAATGCTTTCGAACAAATCATGGCTGAGTTGGGTATTTTCCGGCACTCGCCCTGCTAACGCGGCTATAAAACTGTCGACATGATACAAACCCTTACCGCTGTAAGTACCTTGGGTGAATAAGTCCTGATAAAGTTCTGAAACAGAACTTGAATAGGCGTCGGTGCCTGAAGCTCCTGCAAATATCCGATGAAACATCGAGTGTTCATTACGTAGTGGTAGAGTCGGTGTAACTCGAGGCTGGAGAATACCATAACCATCCACAATTCGTTGACTGTTGCTATCGAATACCGGTCGGTTTAAAGGATGTGCAGCTACACCAACAAGCTTGGACACTACGCCCATCGGTAACTTGGTATCGGCGTCCAAGGTAATCACATAACAGATACCGGGAGGTGCCACGACTGGTTGACCATTAATAGGTAAAAACGAAGTATCGACAGCACCGCGCAACAGGCAGTTGAATTCATGAAGTTTTCCACGTTTGCGTTCCCAACCCATCCACTTGGCTTCACTCGGATTCCAAAGCCGCTTACGATGGAACACAAAAAACCGATCACAGCCATATTTGGTGTTCAAAGCGGACACCCCATCTACAGCTATCTGCAACAGGCGTTGATCATTTGGCAGGGTTTCCTGGTTGGCATCCAGCCAATCGGACAATAACGCAAAATATACCTCTCCATCAGGGTTAGACAAATAACGGATTTCCATCTGTTTAACCTGATCAAGTACCTCGGCTTCTTTAAAAAACATGGTAGGTACTACAACCATAGTACTTATCGATTTCGGTACGCCTTCTTTAAATTCAAGTCTCGGCAGATGACGTGGCGGCAGAACAGCAATGATCAATTGGTTTATGAATCCGATTGCGATATCGGATACCGGAAAAAGTAGAAATACACCAAGTAGAGAAACCAGGATGGCATTCATCTTAAAAGCTATACTAGCCATTAAAGGTAATGCCAATAACAGCAGTGTCAGCCCAACCAGATTGCTGATATAGAAAAGTCCGGCATGAGCAACACAGATGCGCAACAATTTTTGTTTTAAAGTGGGTCGATATCCTACGTCGATTTCGAAAGCGTAGCGCCCAGCATCGATTAGATAGTAACCCGGCTCAGACAGTCTTTCATTATTATCGGTTTGTGCGTCGATATGCTCAATTTTATTGATGACTAGTTGGGCAATTTCGGTTTCCGAATGTGGTGATCGCTTGGAGATTTCTTCGATAGCATGACGATATCGATCGCGGGTCAAAAAATCCATATCTGCATAACCGGCATGTCCGCGTAAACAGGCATCAACATGACTTACATTCTCCACGAATTGTGACCAGTCGAAGGCGGAGATCGCGCGCATGCTAGTAATGATATTACAAAAGGTCAAGTTATCGGCGATTTGTTCGAAATGTTCGCGATGCACTACTTCCTCAAGGCTCAAACCTTGGTCGTGCAGCCAATCATTTAGAAAATCCAGCGATAATACGACGGATGGATGTGAGTCATGCGAACGCAGCAAAATTTGTACGGCATAAGCCTGGCATAACGAATCACTCGGTAATTTAGCCGCTGGGATTGGCGGGTCCGGCCTATCAGTGCTAGCACAAATTTGTTCTACTTGATCGACAAAATCATCTGCTAGTTGTCTACCTATTTGTGAACTCATAATACTGACAGCAAGACGACGAAGATTTTCGACCAGTAACACCCTAAGGGTAATCGGAATAGCCCATAATTCTCCTAAGGTCAACGGCGTGATTTGTTGGTAAGTCTTGACGAATAGCGTCAGTAATTCCGGAGTAAAACGACTATCCGTATGTGCTACTAAAGCCCAAACAATGCCGTAGACTCTTGGGTACCCGACAAGAAAGCCTTCTGACAACTTGGGCAATTCCCGATAATAACGTTCAGGCAAATCAACATGAATACTGCTGATCTGCTCTTCGATGATATGAAAATTATCCAGTAACCATTCTGCACCTGGCGTAATCGCGCGTTGCTCTCTGACAGCCTTAGCAACTGCTGTGTAGGCTTCAAACAATACCAGGGAGTTTTCATTTACTCTTGGAAGCAAGCGGTGTCCGGTTATGAGACGACTAACTTTTTGAGCTTTCGCTAAACTAATGGCATGTTGCTCTAGGCGTTCAGTGCTAAATAATTCGACCCGTATCGGCAACTCGTCACCGCTGGGATGAGTAACGCGAGCTGTTTTTTTTTGCTGCATGAACGTCATCGTGCTGTCCTCTCAGATACCAAAAATATAATAAGTATCAAATTATTCAATACACTTAGCGTACAACTAAAACTGCAGCACTAAGTATTTCAATAAAGTTAATTACTTCTTTTCATTAGCTTTTACCAAGAGAGATTAGGGTACTTTGTTTTGATAACTCGATTTAAAGTAGAATTTGAAGCTTAAAATTAACGGTAAGGTGGAGTATAGAGTGTTAATAAATGTAATCGTACTTATGGCAGAACTCCAGATGCTGTTTTTTTCGGCAAATGAAGACACTCTAGCGTTACAGGTATCGGGTGTTCGGTATTGACTGAATTCTCCACAGATAAAACCGAAACAGACGGTCAACAACAAGCTGGACGGTGCAGCCAATTTCCTCTGAACATCTTTAACCAGTTGGCTAGTACTTGCGGCCAACATCCGTTGATCGTGCTGCAGCCTCAACTCCGCTAAATTAATTTGCTGATTAAGCGTTTTGAGTTTATTCCGATTCGGTGGCTTGATTGTCATTATGTTACCTATTGGAAGTAGGCTTAAGGTTATCTGAAATAACAGGGTATTTAAGATAATAGCTGGCACGGCGGATTATGCCGATCAGGATCAACACCAGTAGCAAACTGATATCAATAGCAAGCAGGAAAGCATTATTGAGGGTAACACCGTTCTCGGTCAAACCAACTACGACCACCGCCATCAATCCGAACCATATCACGTTTAACAAAACGCCTAACATGATTCCCGCTATCATCATTGTTACCAGACTTACTCCGGCACGCTGCGTCTCCAACGCTGCTAGATGGAAATGAGTATAGCTAAGTTCACGCAACTCAATCCACAAGTTTAGTGCGTCATCCAGTAATCTGGTTTCCGAGTTTGGTCGTGAATTTTCTGATGAAGGCTCTGCTGGTTTCTTTGAATCCAATTTCGGCTTCTCCATCACCGTTAGGCTTTAACGACGACTCAAAAGACGGCTCAGTAAAAATCCGGTTGCGATAGCAATGCCAATTGAAGATGCCGGATTGTCGCGAATATAAACCTTACAGTTCTTCAAAAGACGCTGTTCGGCATATTTTAGATGCAATCCTTTTTCATCCAAGGCCTCGGCAGCATGACTGGTGGCTTTAGCAAGTTCATCGATCGCCTCATGGGCTAAGTTGGAGGCTTTATCAATAGTTTCCATAATAGTTTCCTTTAGTTTATTAGAGATGTATCTCACGGTTAACAGAGCAAAATTAAAACCCACGCATTGAATAAGGGGTAAGCCTGGTAATTCAATGTTATCGTGCAATAATAAAGCTTTATTCATACTCTAGCGATATAGCTGTTCTATATCGGTGCGATATCGTACAAACAAACTAAAAAGGTGGAGTAATGCAATAAGCTTCTAAAGTAAGGAGGACCTATATTTTATCTAACTACTGTAAGCTATGAAAAACTCGTAGTAATACAAGCCTCTACGTATGCAAAAGATGATCAACTCATACGCGAACTGATAGCGCATATTGATGAATTAAAAGCTCGTGTCTTGGTAGTCCCTACAAATCAATGCAGGTTGTTTTTTATCAACGAGTTACCGGAATGGGTGTGACGAATAAGTATCTCCAAGTTAATGCCGATTTAGTCAATCCCATCGCCATCGCAGGTGTCCGATGTGTCCATTTTTTTTGGAATCGTGACGTCCCAGGACATGTAAGTGGCAACCTTAAGCTTTTATGATGGCACCGATAGTTGTAGT
>CAIPPE010000209.1 GCA_903866825.1 uncultured Methylococcaceae bacterium | reverse complement strand
TTAACGGTAAAAAAGTTCCAATATGGAAACAATTGGCTAAGAAAAGGATTGTTAAGCAAAAAATTAGACGTTAATTTAACAAAATATTTAGTTATTTTGTTGTAGCTTTACACTTTCATAAACCAAAACGAAAAAATAATGAAAAATTTCTTAGCGAAAATCAAAAGCCTCTTTTTTGAGGATGTGCAAGATACACCGAAACCGGCTGCTTCCACACCGCAACAACCAGTAGTACAACCGAGCGTAACTTCAAGTTATACTCCAACATTTCCGGGTTTTCCTGCGCCGCACCCTGCGTCAATTGCCCAAAACAATGATGTTTCGGAGGCTATTATTATTGCGTGTTATTTTAACCCAATGAAATCGCCCTATCGTTTAAGGGCTTTCAAAAAGTTTTATGAAGGCATCAAACGATATAACCATAAGATTATAGAGTGTACAATTGGTGATTCTGTATTGGAATTGCATGATTTGGTGCCTGCGAAAAACTATGTTAGCACACATACTAAAACGCTTTTGTGGCACAAAGAAACACTATTGAATAACCTCATCAAGCAATTGCCAGTTAATTTCAAATATATTTTCTGGTTAGATGCTGACGTATTATTCACTAATCAGCGTTGGTTGGAAGATAGTGTTGGTGTTATGAAGAGTGGTGCTAACATGGTTCAGCCATTTGAATATGGTATTCACTTGGAGAAAGACCATTTGTCTCCTAATTTTAATGTCAATGCTTATCGCAGACTGACAATGAATCCGATAAATCGGAACAAAATGATGTGGAGAAGCTTTTGCTCAAACAATGATACCGGCACATCTAAAAACATGAACTATGACATACATGGACATGTGGGCTTTGCATGGGGTATTAAACGTGATGTATTAGATAAAGTTCCCGGTGGGCTTTATGACAAAGCACTTATAGGTGGTGCAGACCACATAATGGCACATGCAGCCGCAGGACATATCAATCACTCTTGTATAACAAAATCTTTTACGGAAGATGTTGCTGCAATTGCTGATTGGTCAAGAACTTTTTATGCTGCTGTACAGGGAAAACTTGGCTTCGTTTCCGGTGACTTATATCATATATGGCATGGCGACTTGCAAGACAGACAATATTTGAAGCGTATCCGTGAATTTGCGCCTACTTCTAAGAAAATACAGGAGCGTGACGAAAATGGCTTCTATATTGGAGACGATGACGATACCGATTATATGTTAGCATACTTTATGATGCGTGAAGTAATGGCTGACGTAGATGATTGGACTTACCCCGGTATAGTTGATGACGGTTCGTATGACGATCAAGGCAACTACATAAGTGCGGATGGGCAAACAGTTATAGACCCACAGGGTAATTATCTTGACCCACAAACTGGGGCAATATTGCAGCCGGATGATAACAATTACCCACAACAAAATACAGATAGTAATTATCAAAATTACCAACCTGTATTAGACACTGATTTGCCCGGCTTTACGCCCAACACTGGTGGCAATTCTGATAGTGATTTGCCCGGTTTTACACCTAATACCAGTTATCAAAACAATGACTATCAAGATGTTAGGCAAGATAATAATAGCTATAACATTCCTGATAATAATAACTATGTTGCACAGGATAACAGTAGCTATAATGTATCCGACAATCAAATGGGTAGCACATTCTCTTAATGTGTATTTCTAAGTAAGGATAC
>CAIPPE010000208.1 GCA_903866825.1 uncultured Methylococcaceae bacterium | reverse complement strand
GTAAATCAGGCCCAACACCTTTTGGTTAGATTGCACAGTAAGTTTTTTGAATCGCCGATTGAAAACGACATGGGGTTTAATCGTCTTTATCCCATTGTGAGAAAGGCATTTCGCAGATACAGGCGGCGCTTAAAAAGTCTTGGCCGTAATGAATATATTTAAAATCTTATAATTCTGGAAACAGCCTAATTGAGGTCAGTCAACTCAATAATTTTTTGATTTCAGCAATACGAAAATCTTTGATCAATGCTTTAATTCTTGAGATAAAAGAACGATATTCAGGTTGATTGTTGACTAAAATATCTAGGTGTTTATTAAGCCCCATAAGATCACCAATTCGAACAAAATGTTGCATTTTTTCAATAATTTCGTCAGTTGGTCTTAGTATTACTTCAGCTAATGATGAGTCAGTGCTATTGATATTATCGGTTTGAAAAATCCAGATCAACCCTAAATGTAGTTTCAATTTATTGAGTAAATGTTGAACTTGAATTGGTTTAGCCAGGAAGTCATTAGCGCCTGCGTTCACAGCAACCAGGCGGTCAGAAGGGTAAGCATTGGCGCTAAGAATAATAATTGGCATAACCAGTTCTCTGTCCCGTAATTGACGAGTCGTTTCTGTGCCATCTATTCCAGTCATGGCTAAATCGAGAATAATAAGATTAGGTTTCATATGCTCAACTTTCAAAAGGCAATCTTCACCTGAACTTGCTTCTTCAATAATAAAACCAAGTGGGGCAAGAATTGACCTGATTAAGTCCCGATGATCAGACTGATCATCAACGACTAGAATCTTTTGGCGTCGTCCTTGATAACCGGTGATATCTTCAATTTTGTATTGCTCACTCTCTGTACCCAAATTAGCTAAAAATAAACGGACTGTAAAAGTCGAGCCAACCCCTACTTTACTTTTGACAACCAGTTCTCCCCCCATAATTTCAGTTAATATTTTACTGATCGTTAGACCCAGACCACTGCCTGAAACAGCATTGCCTGTGACTGTATTTAAGCGGGTGAAGGGTTGAAAAATATCTTGTAATTGTTGTTCATGAATACCATCGCCGGTATCGGTTATCTCAAATTTAGCAACGCCTGCACTATAGCTTACGCTAAAGATAATGCCACCTGTTTGGGTAAACTTGATAGCATTACTTAATATATTAATTAAAATTTGCCCAACCCGCTTTTCATCGGCTTTTATTCGCTTGGGTAAGGTATTAATAATCTGGCAACGAAAAAATAAGCCTTTATCTTCAGCTTGAGATTTGTATACATGTACCAAGTGCTCAAGCAAGGCATGGAAGTCAAACGGGTCATAGTTGAGTTCAAATTTGCGGGCTTCGATGCGGGCAATATCGAGAATATCTTCTATCAACGCTGATAAATGTTCACCGCTACGTTTAAGAGTATCCACTGCCTGTCTTCGATGTTCAGGAATAGTGGGGTCTTTATGTAGAATATAGGAGTATCCAACAATACTGTTTAAAGGCGAACGAATTTCATGGCTCATATTGCTGAGGAAGCGGCTTTTTGCTTGATTAGCTGAGTTAGCAATCCTCATCGTTTCTTGTAGTTTAGTGTCCGTTTTCTTATGCTCTTCGATTTCAAGAAGCAATAACTGAGTTTGTTTAGCGGTCTCTTTTTGGGCTACTTGCCGGCTTTCTGCATTAAGAATCAGCCACCAGGTACATAAACCGATAAAAACTAAAAGTGAGGCATAGATTTTAAAGAAATTCTTTAATAAGAGCTGAAAGGCATCAATGTTATTCTGAACACTTAATAAATCCTGATAATAAATGATGCTGATAAAAATGCCTGTCAAGATCGACAAGAATAAGAACATGAGAGCAAAACGGAGTAAACGTAATTTAGCCGTCATGTTTATTCTGGAGGGTAATAAACGTTTAGCCAGGGCTTTTAGATAATCATCGAAACGAAAACCTTTTTTACAAATATCTAAACAGCGTGCGTCCAAGGTGCAGCACAGTGAGCAAATAGCGCCAGCGTAAGCAGGGCAATACGCCATATCTTCATGCTCAAATTCATTTTCGCAGATAGAACATTTAGTGTGAGTCTTGAGATTGTTTTCGTCGCGGTCGCGAGCTAGATAATGTTTACTACCCGCTAACCAGGCAATGGTAGGGGTGAGTATAAAAGCAAGTCCTAAGGCGATAAAACCTGAAAAAGCTTTTGGTAAATCCCCAAACAGTCCAGTGTAGGCCATTATCGAAAATAAAGAGGCCGATAGAGTAGATATAATGCCAACAGGATTAAGGTCTGGTAAATAAGCCCGTTTAAATTCAACTATTTTTGGTGTTAATCCTAAAGGTTTATTAATCATTAGTTCTGCTGCAATGGTACATATCCATGCAATAGACATATGGGAAAATAACCCCAGTATTTTCTCTAAGGCCCCAAAAACTCCAAACTCCATTAATAACAGGGCAATTAACACATTAAAGAGTAGCCAGATGACGCGCCCAGGATGGCTGTGGGTGATTCTGGAAAAAAAGTTCGACCATGCCAGAGAGCCCGCATAAGCATTGGTCACATTGATTTTAATCTGACTAAGAATGACAAAGAGAGTTGTTGCGGTAAGTGCTAACTTGGGATTGTCAAAAAGTTCTTTATAAGCCACGAGATACATTTGAGTGGGTTCATGAGCATGCTCAGAACTAATGCCATGCCGGATAGCTAAATCGGCCAGTAAAGCCCCTAGAATTTGTCTGATGGCTCCAAAGATAACCCAGCCCGGTCCGCCTGCGATCATTGCACACCACCAGCGAATATTATTGGCAGGTGTTTTATCGGGCATAAAACGTAGAAAATCGACTTGTTCGCCAATTTGAGCCATCATTGAGAAAGCGACTGTAGCGGCTGCACCAAAAAGCATCCAGTCGAACCCTTGGGCTGTACTCGCTAACCAAAAATGATCTTTTAAGATAGTCAGAGCATCCGGTTCGTGTATGGCTACAGCAATATACGGAGAAACCAGCAACAGTAACCAAATGGGTTGAGTCCATAATTGCAAACGGCTAATCGTGGTAATACCAAAAGTCACCAACGGAATGACCAAAATAGCACTGATCACATGCGCAATAGGCAATGGAATATGAAAATACAGTTCGATTGCCAGTGACATGATCGATGCTTCGAGTGCAAATAAAGTAAAGGTAAACGAAGCATAAATTAATGAGGTGACGGTAGAGCCGATATAACCAAAGCCTGAGCTTCTGGTTAATAAATCGATGTCGATATGATAGCGGGCAGCGTAATAACTGATGGGTAAGCTGGTGATAAAAATAATTATCGATACAATGATGATGGCCCATACCGCATTGGCAAACCCATAGTTAATCGATAAAAAACCACCAATTGCTTCCAGTACCAGAAAGGCGGTTGAGCCTAAAGCTGCATTGGCGACTTCAAACTCAGACCATTTCCTGAAGCTACGAGGCGCATAACGTAAGGCATAATCTTCCATTGTTTCATTGGCAACAAAGGAGTTATATTCACGACGGACGTTCGTGATATGTTGATGAATATCAGGTTTCACAGGCTTTTGAGAGTCAGTGTACGGAAACCGTTGACTATACCCAATTTTCTCTACTTGGATAAAACTAATAGTGCAGGATTATCGGCGTTCATGCCCCATGTGTAGAGTTAATGGAGAGCCTTGATTGTTAATAATCATTTCCTTATCAGATTCTTGCTCAGGGTCATTGGCTGGGCTACTTGGGGAGCTATTAGTTCCAGCTTTTTCAGAGCTAATCGGTTCAGGTGATAGCTTAGGGACTGGTTTAACGACTATTTGTACACTTGGCATCCAGGATGGCTTGAAATTAATTGTTTCAATCGGGTTGGTAGTGGTAGTCACCGGGATTTTTAAATCATCCAGTAGATTAAAACAGGTGGTGGTGATTTCGTCGACCAATTTATCAATGGTTTGAGCCGGGTTGTTATTCGAAAATAATCCCTGTGTGCTAAAAGTCATTTCATGTTCAATGGGGGCTTCATGGCTTCCTGTTTTTCTTAATGAACAACTGATCGGTAAAACATCGGCTTTCTGAAACTCAGGTGAGCGTGGGTCAGCATTGCCTTGGCTAAAAGAGAAGCCAACCGGCGTGCTTTGGTGAGTTATGGGATCTAATTTTGCGGTTAATGTATGTGAATAATGCTTATCAGACTGCTTAACAGGAAAGTGCCATTCAGCCAGATTTTTTATGACCCGTTCAGCGATTTGCTTTTGTGCTTGAGCTGAACCCAATTGCTGCCCGTTTTCATTATCAAGTTTGAATTCGATAGCCGTTATTGAGGATTTATCATAAGCACTGACATTTGTTGCCAGTACATTTGAAGATCCCATGCTGGTAAAGAGCAGCAGGCAGATTGTATTAGATAATTTTGTTAGATCTTTCAAAGCCATAACATCCCCCAATTAATATATTCATACTCTACGATAACACTTCAATGAGGGATATACGTCAAATAACTGATAGTTATCTGACGGATTGTGCCGATTGATTGAAATCTGAATAATCTCAACTGCCAGTGTTGGCCGCATCGCCATTTGGCGCTTGCATTTACATTCTAGCTGATGAACAAAAGGGGATTATAAATGAAAAGTTATATTAAACATGCAGTAGGTGGATTAAATAAGCCCCTGCTTTGCACTGCAGTAGTAACTGCCCTGGTTGCAGGTCACTCGACCAATTCATATGCAGGAGCCACTTTCAAAATTGATGACACAAAATGGGTTAGTGTAGGATTAGGTTTACGCAGTAGTTTTCAGGCAACTGAGGGGGCTGCGGGCGCAACTGGAAATCAATGGAGCAATAATTTTAATCTGGATAATGCTCGTATCTATCTCAATGGTCAAATTCACAAATATATCAAAGTTGAATTTAATACCGATTCTACGACGAGTGGTTCTGGTAGTGGTGAAGTTAGGATATTGGATGCTATTGGTAAAGTTGAATACAACGCTTATGCCAACCTTTGGGTCGGTCGTATGTTGGTACCGGGCGAGCGTCGGGAAATGAACGGGCCGTTTTATAGCGGTATTTATCAAACCTTTGGTGCAGGGACACCTTTTGAGCCTGCTGATTATAATACGACTATTCAAAACAATGGCACATCAGCAGGCTCTTTTGGTCGTGATGATGGCGCGACAGTATGGGGAGCGGCGTTTAGTGACCGCTTCCAATATGCTGTTGGTTTCTTCCGTGGTTTGAGAGGTGGTGCGAATTCGAGTGACAACCCAACGTTCTCTCAAAAATTGTCGTATAACTTCTGGGAAGTTGAAAAAAATCCAGGTTATTACACCTCGGGCACCTATTACGGTAAAGGCGGTGATATTTTAACGGTATCTATTAACAATCAGTATCAAAGCCAAGGTGCAGGTTCAAAAGTGACTCCAGGCAACTTTCGTGGTACTGGCGTTGATGTGTTAATGGAAAAAATATTACCTAATAAAGGAGTATTGACTTTAGAAGGCGATTATAAAAACTATGGCATTAGTGGCGGAAATTATCATGCTATTCAAAATAGCACTCCTCCTGGCGTTGCTAACTTCAATATGTTTGCGGGTCAAGCCTATGATGTGAGTGGTATGTACATGTTCCCTCAAAAAATTGGTATTGGTTTAATTCAGCCTTATTTACGTTATGTTAATGTTAATCCAACCGGAAGTTCTAACCGTAATTCATACCAAACCGGTATAAATTATGTAATCGACGGTCATAACGCAGTGATTTCCTTAAACTATCTGTACGGTGATCTCAATACGAAAGGGCTTAATTATACGACTACTGCAACAGGCGATAAGGTCAGTTCTCTTTTGCTGGGCTTTCAATGGCAAATCTAACTTCTTTGATACTTTAGGATAACTTCTATGAACAGAATTTCTGAAAAATTACGTAAATTAAGTATTGTCGGTGCAATGGCATTATTAACAGTAGCCTCGGGTACTGTAAGAGCCGAAGATACTATTAAAGTAGGTGTATTGCACTCCTTATCAGGCACCATGGCGATCAGTGAAACCACACTGAAAGATACCATGTTGATGTTGATTGATGAGCAAAACAAAAAAGGCGGCTTGTTAGGTAAGAAACTGGAACCGGTTGTGGTTGATCCTGCATCAAACTGGCCGTTATTTGCTGAAAAAGCCCGAGAGTTATTAACCAAAGATAAAGTGGCAGCCATCTTTGGCTGCTGGACTTCTGTATCTCGTAAATCAGTATTACCGGTTATCGAAGAATTAAACGGTTTATTGTTTTACCCCGTGCAATATGAAGGTGAAGAGTCTTCTAAAAACGTATTTTATACCGGCGCTGCGCCAAATCAACAAGCGATTCCAGCGGTTGATTATTTGATGAATGATTTAAAAGTAAAGCGTTGGGTGTTAGCGGGTACTGACTATGTGTATCCAAGAACCACCAACAAAATTTTAGAAGCCTACTTAAAATCTAAAGGGGTTGCTAAAAAAGATATCCTGATTAATTACACGCCCTTTGGACACTCTGATTGGCAAAGTATCGTAGCGGACATTAAAAAGTTTGGTTCTACCGGTAAAAAGACCGCAGTAGTTTCTACTATCAATGGTGATGCTAACATTCCTTTCTATAAAGAATTAGGTAACCAAGGGATTTCTGCTGAAAAAATTCCCGTTATTGCCTTTTCAGTGGGAGAAGAAGAGTTATCGGGCATGGACACTAAGCCGTTAGTGGGTCATTTAGCGGCATGGAACTATTTCATGAGTGTTGATAGCACTAAAAACGCGGCCTTCATCGATAAATGGCATGAGTTTACCAAGAATCCAAAACGCGTAACCAATGATCCAATGGAAGCGCATTACATTGGTTTTAATATGTGGGTTAAAGCGGTTGAAAAGGCCGGTACTACAGATCCTGATGCAGTGCAAAAAGCGATTATTGGTGTTGAATACCCCAACCTGACTGGCGGTACTTCTAAAATGTTACCTAACCATCACATCAGCAAACCCGTTTTAATTGGTGAAATTCAAGACGATGGTCAGTTGTTGACAGTTTGGCAAACTAACACTCTAGTTGATGGTGATGCCTGGTCTGACTTCTTACCAGAAAGCAAACCCATTATTGCTGATTGGACAGCACCCATTAATTGCGGTAACTACAATACCAAAACTAAAAAGTGTTCAGGTCAAAACTTTTAATAGTCAATCCTGAATCATTCTTGTCAAGTACTTAAAATACTTAAACCAGGCGGGTTAGTCGATATTAATTTAAGGCTAACTCG
>CAIPPE010000207.1 GCA_903866825.1 uncultured Methylococcaceae bacterium | reverse complement strand
GTCTTTATAAGGTTTAAATAAATGATCTTTGTTATCTTCGGATACCCGTTTGGTTAGATAGGCTTTGGTGCCTTCGGTAATAATGATTTGATGCAGGATACTTTCATCGACGTAAAGCGTGCTGTGATCATCCTCTACTGTGGTAGCCAATAATTTAATCACCTGCTTGAGCTTAACCGTAGGGTCTTTGATATTGTTGGTTTGAAATGTAACCTGGTATTCCAGCCAACTCCAATACCACGCAGTCAGATAGATCAGCAATCGGTGCTTGTTTTCAAAATACCGATAAATACCCGCTTCGGTTGTACCGATATCTGCGGCCAGCTTTTTAAACGTAAAGGCTTCAAACCCGTTTTTGTGGATTAACTGAATGCTGTGCAGAATGATTTTTTTCCCCAGTTCGGATTGCTCCGGGTCTCTGATGAATAATTTATCATTCATATTAATTTTTAATTGTATGTCCATGGAAAAAGCATAACCGAAAGTTTTGCAATTTGCAAAGATAGTGTTACTATCTTTTAAAGTGTTTTTACTATCCTTAAGCTTTAGCACATAAATATTATGAAAACTTTAACAAAAGAAATTCAGTCCGCCATTACGCCTGCAATGGCACTGGATTTATTAAAAGAGGGCAATAAACGCTTTGTCAATAACCTAAAAGTAAATCGTAATCTCCTTCAACAGGCTAATGAAACCTCTGACGGACAACATCCGTTTGCGGTTATTTTAAGTTGCATCGATTCCCGTACCTCCGTTGAACTGATTTTTGACCAGGGATTGGGAGATGTGTTCAGTGTGCGTATTGCCGGTAATATTATTAACGAAGATATCCTGGGCAGTATGGAGTTTGGCTGTAAAGTGGCGGGCTCAAAAATTATAGTGGTGTTGGGTCATACCAAATGTGGTGCCATAAAAGGCGCTTGTGACCATGTGGAAATGGGCAATCTGACGGCGCTGTTAAGTAAGATACAGCCAGCGGTTTATGATGAAAAAACCGAAACTGAAAATCGTCATTCAGGCAACGAAGAATTTGTTGAAAAAGTGTCCACCATCAATGTAAAAAGAACAGTACATGCGGTGATGGAACGCAGTCCGATTTTAAAGGACATGATTGAAACCGGTGTAATAGCAATTGTTGGTGGCATACACGATATTTCAACCGGTGAAGTCAGTTTTTATGATGACACATTAATTATCAATAACCCTTAGTCTCTTCAGACACATGTAAAAAATCTGCATATATTAACCATAAGGAGCCTAGCTGTGAACATACCCTTTGAAGATAAAGAACTTGGTTGCTCGATTCGTCAGATGGACTCCGTATTGACACAGGTGTTAAAAACCCAGGCCCGACCTGAAACGGTTGCTACGGTTGAGCAATTGCAACAGCGCTTCGCGGACTCACTGAGTGACCATACTCAGTCCAAGCGCTGGCATCTGCAGGAAACCGTCGAAGGTCTGGAACCAGATGCCATCGGTGAGGTGGTGCGTGCATTTAATCTCTATTTTAGCTTGCTCAATATTGCTGAGGAATCTCATTACCTCGGTATACGTCGACATAAAGCCGAGCAAGGCGGTCACTACTGGCCTTGTTCATTTCACGATACTTTGCTGACTCTTAAGGAATCAGGGGTAACGGCGGACAAGCTCCAGATACTGTTAGACGAGCTTTTATATTTGCCTGTACTAACCGCTCATCCGTCAGAGGTTAAACGGCGGACTGTTAAGAGTGCCTTGCGTAATGTGTTTCTGACTCTGGAAGCATTGAGCGATAATCGCATGAAAGGCTATTTTTATGAAGAAGCGCTAGAACGTCTGCAATGTCAGATTCAAATGCTCTGGAAGACTGATGAAGTACGTGCACGCAAGTTGGCGGTGGCAGACGAGATAGATGCAGGACTGTTCTATTTTCCACTTTCCCTGTTCCAGGCGACGGTCAAGGTTTACCGTAATTTTGAACGGTCTTTGAGTGATGTTTATGGTCAAGACGTGGCACGACAAATTCATGTGCCCAGCTTTTTATGCTTTGGTTCCTGGATCGGCGGAGATCGCGATGGTAATCCCAATGTTACCTCGGAAACAACAGTGCTGGCCTTAAGGATGCAGGCACAAACCATCTTACAGGAATACATTTACCGCCTCGACGAGTTAAGGGGTCAGCTTTCCCATTCTCAAGGCTTCTGCGAGCTGTCGCCAGCCTTTTTAGACAGTCTCGAAGTCGATCGGGCCATGCTGGGCGAGGCGGTAGTGGAGTTGGAAAAGCCCTATTTGCAGGAACCTTACCGTCACAAGCTGGCGTTGATGAAGTACCGTATGGAGTGTGCCCTCAAGCAGGTTCAACAACATTTGCACGGTGAGCCGGAATTGCCGAATCGTCATGCTTACTTGGGTATAACCGCGTTTTTGGAGGATCTAAGGCAGATCGATGTTTCTTTGCGCGGCCACGGTGATGAAGCGATAGCCGATTTGGAACTGCATGATTTAATTCGTCTCGCAGAAACCTTCGGTTTTCATTTGATGCTACTGGATGTGCGACAAGAGTCCGGTCGGCATACCGAGGTGGTGTCGGATATTCTGGCGGCTGCACTGGCAGTGGATTATCGAGAGCTGGATGAGGCTCAGCGTCTCGACCTGTTAAGCGAAGCGATCGCAGCGCCCGGTGGACTCCTGTACGATGTTGCCAAATTGTCTCCGAGTAGCCGCGAAACCTTGGAGACATTTGAAGTTATGGCACGTATGAAGCGGGAAATTGGTTCGGATTGTTTTGGTAAATATGTGATTTCCATGACGCACAATGCCAGCCATGTTATGGAGGTGATGCTATTGGCGGCTCAAAGCGGTCTGGTTGGCCGTGTTGGCGGTCATTGGCATTGTCATATCGGGGTGAGTCCTTTATTCGAAACCATAGACGATCTCAACCGGATAGAAGAGGTGCTTACCCGGCTGTTTGATACGCCAACCTATCGGGAGTTACTGCGGGTTTCCGGCGATAGCCAGGAAATTATGTTGGGGTATTCTGATTCCTGTAAAGACGGCGGCATTCTGGCTTCATCCTGGGGACTGTCACGAGCACAACGGCAAATTATTGCCATCGCAGAACAGCATGGCCTCAAGTGCCGTTTGTTTCATGGTCGAGGAGGTACGGTAGGGCGGGGCGGCGGTCCTACACATGAGGCGATTCTGGCACAGCCACCGGACACGGTGCGCGGTCAGATAAAGTTCACCGAACAGGGTGAAGTGCTGTTCTACCGTTACAACAACATGGAAACTGCCGTTTATGAATTAACGATGGGGGTGACTGGGTTACTCAAGTCCAGTGTTAGTTTGGTGCAACCTGTGCAAAGTGACCGTTCGGAAGATTTGAGCGTAATGGATGAACTGGCGCAGATAGGCGAGCGAGGGTATCGTGAACTGACAGAGCGTACGCCGGGATTTCTGGATTATTTTTACGAAGCGACTCCCACCAGCGAAATGGGTGGGCTTAATATCGGTTCGCGTCCGTCACACCGTAAAAAGGGTGATCGTTCAAAAAACTCGGTGCGCGCGATTGGCTGGGTATTTTCCTGGGCGCAGTCACGGCAGACTTTTCCTGCCTGGTATGGAATTGGTTTAAGTCTTTCCACCTGGTGCGCTGATAAACCTGAGCGTCTGGATAAGTTGCGGGAAATGTATCGGGATTGGCCGTTTTTTCGTAATCTTTTAAGTAACGCACAGATGGCGCTTAGCAAGTCGGATATGGATATCGCCAAGGAATATGCCAGTCTGTGTGTCGATCCTGAGACCAGTCAGCGAGTTTATGGGTTGATTGCCAGTGAGTACAGACTGGCCGTGGACTGGATACTGAAGGTTGCCGATACGAATAGATTATTGTCAGAGAACCCGGTGCTGGCTGATTCCTTGCATCGCCGAGATGCCTATCTTGGGCCGCTGAATTATCTACAGGTATTTTTATTACGTAAGGTGCGGGAAATAGACTCAAATAATCCGGCTGAAAGCGCCTGGATGAAGCCGTTGTTACGTTCTATTAATGCTATCGCGGCAGGAATGAGGAATACCGGTTGAAAGGCTTTTTTGCATATAGAACTGGAGTTATGACAATCGAATGAGATAATGGGATAATGAGAAGTCAAGCGTTGCTTACAACTTGGATGAGTCGCAAAGAGTAACATGTTCTAGTTTTACTAAGCCGGCTGTCTAATATATAAAGTATATTAAATTAGCCGTTTAAAGGAGCAGAATATGAAAAATAATAAAATTGCTACGCAATTTAAATTATTTAAGCTACGTTTGAGACAAGCGCTTGTTAACAGATTTGGCTTGTTAATACCTTATTTTAAGTCCAGTAAGGTCAAGCGTATACTCTTTATTAGTCATGAAAGTCCCATTGCTCAGACTCAATTGTTTCCTTTTTTCTTTTATGATCAAGCGTTATCGAAGCAGCCGATTGAACTACGTGAGCTACCTTTAAATAGGTTCAAATCTAATCAACATCCTTATCACGGACAGGTCGATATCATTTTTTTCCAAACCTGGTTTGATTATACGGCTGATGAAATGGACAAGTTGGCCACTTCAATTAAACAGAAGTGGCCACGGGCAAAGTTAGTCTATGCAGATTGGTTTGCAACGACTGACTTACGTTTTGCCGAGGTTTTAGACAAGCACATTGATGCCTACTTAAAGAAAAATATCTTAAAAGATTTTAATCAGTATTCGCTGCCAACTTTGGGACACACATTGCTTCAGGATTATTATAATCCCTTATTTTGCCTGGAAGATGCTGAGTTCCACTTCAAAGTTCCTGAGAATTTTCAAGAAAAAATGTTTGTCGGTTCCAGTTTTGTTTTTGCCAAATATCTTCTGCCTAGGTTTCTTTCAGCATTTCCTGAGAATAAGAACCGTAGCATTGATATTCATGCCCGTCTGGCTGTCTCTGGTTCCCCTTGGTATCAAGGGATGCGACAGCAGTGTCTTGAAAAAGTCAAGAATTGTTCGGCTAAAAATAAGCTGGTTACTCATGATCGAGTGTCTATAAACATTTTTTTAAAAGAGCTTCTGGACACTAAAATCTGTTTTAGTCCTTTTGGCTATGGTGAAGTCTGTTGGCGAGATTTTGAGGCAATGTGTACAGGAAGTTTGCTGTTCAAACAGGATACGTCCCATGTAATTTGTAGTCCTGATATATTTATACCTTATGTAACCTATGTTCCTTTGGCTTGGGACTTAAGTGATTTTGATGAAAAAGTTGAATATTACCTAACAAATCCAGAAAGGCTGGAGCAAATTACCCATAACGCTTTTCAGCGTCTACAGAGTTATTTTATAAATGATGAGTTCTTACAAGATATGCGGCCTTTTTTGGAAAGACTGGGTTTATAAGTAAGCTATCTGAAATTCTTAGTCTTGATATTGGTCTTTGGCTTATTTGCCGGGAAGCCCTGTGAACTTATCGCCCACAGAGACCGACTTCGTTTCAAACCAGGACTTTGGCATTTCGAGCGCAAATTTTACGGGTTTGTTGGCGCAGTGATTTTGCAAGTTTAAAGGTTGCATCTCGGCCATATTGGTAATCTCTCCCTTGTCCGTGATGAAAGCAACGGAAAGAGGGATAAAAGTGTTCTTCATCCACATGCACAATTCCAGTGCTTCAGGAAGCACAAAAAGCATACCCTCATTATCACTTAGTCGTAAGCGAAACATTAAGCCACGCTCTATAGTTTTGTTATTATCAGCGACTTCGGCCTGAAGGGTATGTCCCCCGATTTGCAAGCTCAATTTTTTCAAAGGGGGAGATTTAAACCAAATAAACCAAGCACTTAAAACTACAATAATTGTGAAAGCCAAGGTCGACAGCCTGTCTTTACTACCTTTAATATTCATTTACACCGCCATTGATATAATAATTCTTTGAGTGTTAAAGCGATATTATGCCCATAATGACCATTGATCAAATATTAATACACTTGCTGCGATTAATGCGTTCGCGACGCCATGTGCTATCACTGCGTCACCGATTCTACCTCTTCTGTACAGTACCAGGGCAAAAGCCATTCCGGCTAGAGTACCTGCTAGCCAACGACCATGCAATAGCCCGAACAAGATGGAAGAAACAAGAAATGACAGCCAGGTAAATTGAGTGGGTGAGACCACTGCAATGTCGTGGGCAATCAATCTGCGTAACAAATAACCACGAAAAGCAAATTCTTCAACAATCGGTATGACGATAACAGATCCTAGCACCCGAAAGATCAGCCAGGTGATCATCCATGCCCTGGGTAATGTCGCCAATTGATCTGTAAGACTGGTTACTTTGTCGGTGCTGGTTTGGGATGGTTCCAGTAGAATCCACATAACAAATACCAATACCCCGGTTATGACTGCTAGCCATGAATTGCCCCAAGCCAGGGTTTTATAGACAGACCGATAATACCAAATTACCACGGCGACAATCAAAATTCTAATGGGATAGAGTGTCTCAAACCCATTAGAAAGTGCGGACGTTATCATCATTAACGCCATCATCACCAGGAAAGGCATGGCTAAAGCCGTATCCAAGGCAGGGGGTAGCCAGCTTTTTGGGTGTGGTTTATGACGAACAAACAGGACATGAGAAGCTGCAATCAGCGCGAGTGCGATCAGGGTAAAATTGATCCAGCCAGCTTGCGAGTGTAAGCCCCCCATTGCAATTGCCGGAGAAACATATTCCCCAAAGATGATATCATGAATCTAAAACAAAAATGCTTGATGGGCGCAACTATTATGCTACTTGCAACGGGTAATGTATGGGCCCAGGCTACTCCGGGCGTACAAACTGGTATACCCGGTTGTGGTCCAAGTGGTAACACGCCATCAAAATGTAGTTCTCCAGAAATTGATGCTGCTTCAGGAGGTGCTGCGATCGCGTTGTTAACCGGAGTTATTCTTCTGATAAGAAAAGGTCGCAAATCTAAAACAGATGAAGCGAAGTCAGACGAATAATTGATCTAAAAAAATAGCTACACTAACTACGCTAGACCCAATACCCCAGAACTAGTGTAAGGTTACTACCATTGAGTTTCTTTGGCTGGGATGAGGAATACCGGCTGATACAAATTTTTGTAAATGCAGCAGGTGTTGTAAGAACAGCCAGGGTTTGGGGGATATAAAAAAAGCCACCTCATTGAGGTGGCTTTAATTGCCTAGCCTTGAAAATCAAGAAGCTGACTATCTATCATTTCTTTCAGAATCTTCATCCGATGCAACTTTTAGGTAACCCTCGGGGAAGCTCAACTGAATGCGACCAATAGATCTGTAATCACCCAGATTTTGACTGGGTTGTGCCGTATTGTAGCCAGCAAAAATCACAGAAACCGTTTTATTGTCAGTGATGACTGCTTGAGGATCATAAACCCGACCACTGAAGAAGTTTGTCACATAACCAGGGTAAGAGGCAGCATTAAAGGGCGCTACTTGACCTGGAGTCAGGCCGTCAACACCGCTTACATTAACTAATGGCGCATTAGCTGGATAGACTGTCTTGGAGACAGGGTCAGTCAACGTGTCAGTTGATATGATTGGATTATCAAAGCCGTGAACGATGTTCCATGACAACAGGTCTGCCGCACCATTGACTACGTTTGTAGTTTCTGCATAACCCACAAAGTGGAAGCCATCAGAATCATTATCCAGACAGTTACCAGCACCAAAGAACAGGCCGTAACGACCATCATTTAATGGAATTATACTGCCGCTACCCAACCAGCGAATACCATTGAGTGCGACTGTTTTTGGATCATTCAGACCACTTGCAATACCGCCCAAATCGGTAAAGTTTATACCATCAGTGGTTGTAGCAACACGGATTGAAGTAATATCGTGATTTGCAGCCTTTCCTTTACCAGCAATAATATTAGGTAAAGAGAATTTAGTCTTTCCACATTGTTGTGCTACTGGATAGGCTGTTGCACCCGTGTTATCTGCACCCAGTTGTTTTGATACATAGACGATAATGGTTGAACCGTCTTTAGGATTAACCAGATTACCAAGAATAGCATCTGGAGTTACTAAGCCAGTAGTCGCTGTTGCTGTATTCTCAAGCGTTGGATAACCACCTGAAGCTAAAGGACTGACATAGCCCAATTTAGGAAGTTTCTTTAAGGCATGAGCTGCATTGTCGTCTTCAAGTGTATGCACAACCAGTTGATCGTTATCAATATGACCATTAGCGCGGTTAAGGTGATAGATATGCTGTACACCGTTTACACTCATTACAAAGGCATGACCCAGACCATTATCAGCGGCATTGGCTGATGACGAACCGTAAGGTGTCACCACATTATCCACCAGTACATTTAAGTTATCTGGATCTGTAATATCTGCTGGGCAGTAAGTATTGAGTTCAAGTGCTTGACTGACAAATTCCCAGGTTTTACCAAAGTCATGAGAAACAGCGGCAACCGTGGCTTCATTTTCGTTACGGGGACGATAATCAAAGAAACCTTCCAGAATCCCATGGTGATTTCTTACAAATGGGAAGTAGTAGGGTTGCATCAGGTTCAAACCATGATTTTTTGTAAACTCACCTTTGCTGTTGCAAAGATTGACGTAAGGTGTACCAGCATTAATATAAGGAGGGGTAGTTTGCGCTGGGGTTGCTAATGACGGCAAAATACCAGAGGCATCATATTGTGCATCATCATTATTTTGATGTAAAACCCAAGGTCCTCGATGAATTGAAGATTGTGCAAGACTATCGGGTACATAGGTAATGGTTGGTGCTGCAAAAGCACTGCCAGCAGTTAATGCAGAAGCAGCAATCAGTAGTTTGATTACAGCAGAAGTATTCAAATTTATTGGGGTCATTCTTAAATCTTCCTCGGTTAGTAAAAGGGTTTAATCCGTGCCAGGGAGGCTTTGACAAATTGTAATTTTTATAGTCAGGCTTCTTTTGGCAAAGGACAGGTGGAACGGCTTTAATATCCAGGTCCCTTTTTATTTATAGCATTGCAATGTTACAACTTGAGGTAATGGCTGATTAATCTACAAAACCTTCTTCAAAACATCTACTGGTATCGATTAAAATTTCATGGTATAAGTCACACACTTAAAGCAGTAACTATTACTGACTTAGGATGTTAGAGCAGAATCAGAATAACTATCGGGCATTGGATATATTATGTATGGTATGGTCAATAAAGCGGTTGAAGAAATGGTTGTTAGCCAATTTGGAGACGACACCTGGGAGAAGATAAAAGATAAATCTGCGATAGATGATGAGCTATTTATTAGCAACGAGTCTTATCCTGATGAGATGACTTACCGGCTGGTAACTTCAGCATCAGAGATCCTGGGACTCACTCCAGAGCAAGTCCTGGAGGCCTTTGGGGTACATTGGATTCTTCATACTGCACGTGAGGGCTATGGTGAATTGCTCACCGCCGGGGGAACGACTTTATCGGAATTTCTTTTAAATTTACCTTCATTCCATTCACGCTTGACGCTTATATTTCCAAATTTAGAACCCCCGACTTTCAAAGTCAAAGAGTTCAATGATAATTCATTACACTTGCTGTACTTTTCACATCGTGCCGGTTTGACTCCCTTTGTTATTGGTCTTCTTAAAGGCCTGGGGACCATGTACAACATGCCATTAGAAATTACTCTGCTTGACTCGAGAGAAACTGGTGCTGACCATAAGGAGTTTTTGGTCACCTGGAAAACATAGCCTATGTTGATTCAACCAACAATAGGGCTTACACCAGATCAGCTTACCAAGGCTTTTCCCTTTCATTTTGTTTTCGATTCCACATCTACTATTTCTCAATCAGGAAGTAGTCTGGTTTTGCTTTGCCCAGGGCTAGGCAAAGGTTCTTCTTTTTCGGACTATTTTGTCATTGAGCGTCCTACCCAGGTTGAAGATTTTGAGTCCATCATTAAACATGAGCAGCAACTTTTTATACTGCGGATAAAAAACCTGGCTGTAAAGTTACGTGGTCAAATGATGTACTTGCCGGCTAGGGATGCGATGCTTTTTCTTGGCTCGTTATGGCTTACAGAACCCGATCAAATGAATAAACTGGGGCTTACCTTTAGCCACTTTGCCTTACACGATGCTTCGATTGATTTACTCCAGGTCTTGCAGGCGCAGAATGTAGCCTTGAGTGATACTCAAAAGTTAACCAAGCGTTTGTCTTTACAAAGGACTGAATTACGGGACATTAACGAAGCGCTTAGAGAAGAAATCAATGTCCGCAAGAAGGCTGAAATTGAGCTGCATGAAGGTGAAAATACCTTTAAAACCCTACTTGAGTCAGCCTCCGAAGGAATTGTTATCGCTTCTGAGCAGGGTATGATCAAAATGGTTAATGAGCGAACTCTGAGCCTTTTTGGGTATGTGCGCAATGAAATGTTGGGGCAACCCATCGAAATGCTTATGCCCTCTCGTTATGCAGAAAAACATGTACGGATCAGAACCGATTTCTTAAAAAATCCACGCAACCGTCCTATGGGGGCAAGCCTCGACCTTATTGATCTCATTGCGAAAAAAAAAGACGGCAGTGAGTTTCCCATTGATATCAGTTTAAGCCATGTGTATACCCATCAGGGTTTAGTCATTATGGCCTTTATTATAGACATTACTGAAAGGAAACAAATTGAAACGCAATTGGCAGAAGCCCGTGATCAGGCAATGGAGTCGTCACGGTTAAAATCTGAATTTCTTGCTACCATGAGTCATGAAATTCGTACGCCAATGAACGGTATTATTGGGGTAACCGAGCTGTTATTGGAAACGGACCTGGATGATGAGCAAAAAAATCTTGCCAAGTTAGTTAAAGATGCCGGGTCGGATTTGCTTAATATCATCAACGATATTCTGGATACCTCAAAAATAGAAGCCGGCAAGTTGCGTCTGGATAGTATCGATTTTAACCTTAGGGCTGAAATAGAGGTGGTAACTGCTATGATGGCTGCAAGGGCAAAACAAAAACTGATCGATTTTAGTTTCATGTTCGCAACCGATGTCCCAGACTACCTGAACGGTGATCCGGGCCGGTTACGGCAGATTCTAATTAATCTTATTGGTAATGCGATCAAGTTTACCCAAAATGGTTCAGTCTCACTGAGCATTGAGTTTCAAGGACTCAAAGACCAACAGGCCCGGATTCTTTTCAGGATTAAAGATACCGGTATTGGTATACCAACCAATGTGCAAAGCCAACTTTTTCAGCCTTTCATACAGGCTGATGGGTCTACCACCCGAAAGTTTGGCGGAACCGGCTTAGGTCTTTCAATTTGTCGCAAGCTGGTAAAATTGATGGCCGGGGAGATTGGTGTAGAGAGTCAAGATGGCTTGGGTTCAATTTTTTGGTTCTCAATACCTTTTAATCTGGCGACTCAAGATGAACATCTAAACACTCCGCACTATGAACCACAAGAAGTTGCTTATCTTCACAGCCACAATAAGACAGATAAGGCTTCCTTAAGGATTCTTTTAGTTGAGGATAATAATGTAAATACCCTGATTGCCATGAAGATCCTGGAACGATTGGGTTATAATGCCGATCGCGTCACTAATGGTCGTGAGGCCATAGAAGCTTTGGATAAGTTTCAGTACAGTTTAATATTAATGGATTGTCAAATGCCAGAAATGGATGGTTATGAAACAACCCGCATGATTCGCGTTATTGAGGAAACAACCGGAAGTCATATTCCTATTGTGGCGATGACAGCCAATGCCATGGTTGAGGATCGGGACAAGTGTTTGTTGGCAGGCATGGATGACTATATCAGTAAACCCATCGACAGAAGCAAGCTGGCATCAATCCTGGAACGGTGGCTTTTGCTTTAGCTGACTGAGGTGGTGAGTCGGGCTTCATGCCTTTAAACATGCTAAACTTTCTACTGTTCCAGATAAAAACACCCGCGAAATCATTATGCCTGAATTACCCGAAGTTGAAACCACCTGTAGAGGCATTGCGCCGCATATTGTCGGTCGCGTGATTAAACAGGTACTGGTTCGTCAGCCTAAGTTGCGCTGGCCAGTTCCTGAAACCCTGGCAGACAATTTAACCGGGCAGCGTATTGACGCAGTGATGCGTAGGGCGAAGTATCTGTTGTTAACGACGGCGAACAGTACGCTAATCATTCATTTGGGTATGTCCGGCAGTCTAAGAATTATGACGGAAGACCAAGAACCCAAGAAACACGACCATATTGATTTTATATTTAATGACAATATTGTGTTACGTTTTAATGATCAACGTCGCTTTGGTTCGGTGCTCTGGACTGCTGAACCTATTGGTGAACATCCACTGCTTATAGACTTAGGGCCAGAGCCTTTATTGGATGAGTTTAATGGTGAGTTACTGTACCAGCTTTCCAGAAATCGAAAGGTGCCGGTCAAGACGTTTATTATGGATAGTCATATTGTAGTGGGGGTAGGGAATATCTATGCCAATGAAGCGCTCTTTATGGCCGGTATTTTACCGACCCGACACGCAGGCGCTATTTCATTAGCGCGTTATCAAAAACTGGCTGAGTGTATTAAGTTAATCTTACAGCACGCCATTCAACAAGGCGGGACGACTTTACGCGATTTTGTAAATGAAGCGGGAAAACCGGGTTATTTTAAACAACAATTAAAAGTCTATGGCCGTAAAGATTTACCTTGTGTTGACTGTCAGCAGGTCTTGATTGAAGTCAGGTTGGCTAACCGTTCAACCGTGTTTTGTAAAACCTGTCAGCGTTAATTATTTGTTGAGCAATATCTTCTTTGCCAAATTTATTTTTGCAGCTAAGTAATCTGAACCACCGCGATCGGGATGAATTTTTTGCATCAGTTTTCGATGTGCAGCGATAATCTCTTCCTCAGAAGCGCCTGGTTTAAGTCCTAATACCTCATAGGCTTCTTCAACGGACATTTTACCTTTTGCACTGGCCTCGTTTTGTCGTTGAGAGCTCGATTGCTGAGCGCCAGAATAGTGCTGCCAGAGTTTTTGAATCGAAGGGGCATAGTTAAGCAATAACGGGATTGCCCGTAAGATAAACGCAATGGCCAAGCCGACCAGTGCAAAAATGCCATTAAGTTTGCCGGTTGCGGCTAAAAAAACAAACACAACACCAATCAACCAGATGAGTGCAGTGCGGCTGTATTTTGCCAGGACAGACGGTGATGCTTTAAGAAACGACCGGAAACCAAAATAAACGATGACGCCTAATAGAATAATAAGATAAATTCGAATCAAAGTTTTCTCCTAGATTAATGATCCTCGACTAATAATACCTTAGAATAAGCCATCCTACGATAACCGTCTTCTTATTTGATAACCATGCAACACGCTCATGTGCCTTTATTAGGTTTTGCCGCCGCTAGTGGAACCGGTAAAACCACCTTACTTGAACTAATAATTCCAATTTTGAAGCAGCAAGGGATACGAGTGGGGTTAATTAAGCACAGTCATCATAATTTCCAGATTGATCAACCGGGAAAGGATAGTTTCCGCTTACGCGCTGCAGGCGCTTCCCCGGTTATGCTGGTGTCAACGCATCGTCGGGCAATCATCACTGAAATAGTGCCTACTCAAGAACCCAGCCTGGATGAAGAATTGAAACTATTTGATCAAAGCCAGGTTGATCTGGTTTTAGTGGAAGGCTTTAAAGCCGAGCGATTCCCAAAAATTGAATTGCATCGACCTTCACTTAAGCATCCGTTACTCTATCCAACTGATCCCGATATTATTGCAGTCGCCAGTGATGAGTTAATGGAGCTGCCTGAACATTTACCGAATTTAGACATCAATCAGCCACAGATGATCGTCGATTTTATTATAAAAGAATTTATGGAGAAATTATGATTGATGTATGTAGTCTGGAACTCAAACCATTGCTATCGATTGACGAGGCACTGGACAGAATTAGAGCCACTATTCAGCCTATTCTTGAAACAGAAACCATCCCATTACAAAACGCCTTGGGGCGTGTTTTGGCAGAACCGGCTTATTCAAAAACCAATAGCCCACCGGATAGAAACGCGGCGATGGATGGGTATGCCTTTTTGAGTGCCGATGTTAAAGCGGGGCAGTCTTTTAGTTTAGAGTGTGTGGGTACGTCCTGGGCGGGCCGTCCTTATAATGGGCAATTAAAAGCAGGGCAGTGTATTCGCATTTTCACCGGAGCGGTACTGCCACCTGAGCTGGATTCAGTCATTATGCAGGAGCAGGTGACGGTTGATGATTTAACAATACATTTTCCTGAGCAGACCACGCTTAAGCAGCATGTCAGAGAGGTGGGAGAAGATATAAAACTGGGTGGCTTACTGTTTGATCCTCCAAAAAAACTGAGTGCAATTGACTTGGGCTTTTTGGCTTCAGCCGGTGTTACTGAGGTCACGGTTAAGCGAACCGTCAGAGTGGCTATTTTTTCAACCGGGGATGAGTTGGTTGAGTTAGGTCAGCCTTTAGCTTCAGGACAGATATATGACAGTAATCGTCATGTTTTAAAAGGATTATTAGCAGATCCCGGGTATTCAGTCACTGATTTAGGCACGATTGCTGATGATCCGGTGGAGTTAGAAGCCCGTTTTGTTAAAGCTGCAAAAAGTCATGATGTGATTATAACTACGGGTGGCGCTTCAGTGGGCGAGGCGGATTATATCAATGAAATTCTGTCCCGTTGTGGTGAAGTCAACTTCTGGAAACTAGCGATAAAGCCTGGGAAACCCTTGGCTTTCGGTAAAATAGGCGAGTGTTATTTTTTTGGTTTACCGGGTAATCCCGTTGCCGTTGTTGTGACCACTCACTATTTTGTTAAGCCAGCGCTTAAGCAAGTATCGGGAGTGTTGGCATCAACGCCTTTGTTCTTGACTGCAACGAGTACATCAGTATTAAAGAAATCAAAAGGACGTCAGGAATATCAGCGGGGGATACTGACGCAAGATCTTCAGGGTGAGTTTTTTGTGGCCTCAGCGGGGCGGCAGGGTTCAAATATATTAAAATCAATGAGTCAGGCTAATTGTTATATTGTGTTGCCGGTTGATAGCCAGGGAGTGCAGCTAGGCGACAAAGTCAGGGTAGAGTTAATGCAGGATGTTGAGCTTTATTAACGATAAGTTGTTTTCCTGTAGCGAATAGTTGGCTATAGATTAAGCATCACTCATGGCGCCTGAAATATAGTTGGCTGTATATAACGCATCCTTCAGGGCGCCTGATATATAGTTGGCAATATATAAGCATCCCTTCATGGCGCCTGGAATATAGTTGGTTGTAGATGGAGTATTCTTTATGGCGGCTGGAATTTAGTTGGCTGTATATGACTTACCCTGCATGGCGCCTGATATATAGTTGGCTGTATATGACTTACCCTGCATAGCGTCTGTAATATCCTGAGCGAGGTATCCGCAGCTTTTTAGTCGTGTTCTGAGTTATATCCAGGCATCATCATTAATGGTTCCTATAGCCTGAAATGCGGGTTTACAGAACAAATAGCCTTGTAATAAACTAATGCCAGTGCTCAGTAAAAAGTCACGTTCTGCCTTTGTTTCAATTCCTTCTGCCAACACTTTGATGTTTAATTGCTGGCTGATATGCACAATACCTGAAACTATGGCCTGTTTTACCTTGTTTGTGTCTATATTTCGTACCAAATCCATATCGATCTTAATGATATCCGGCTGAAACTCCGACAATAGGTTCAGGCCTGAATAGCCAGAACCAAAGTCATCTATTGCTGTACTGAAGCCCATACTACGATATTTCTCGACTATATTGGTCAGATGCTGACGGTCAGATAAATGTTCGCTTTCAACCATCTCAAATATGATTTGTTCTTTCGGAAACTTGAAAGTTTGCGCCGCTTCAAGGGTTAAACGTATGCAGGCCGCCGGTTCGTATACTGCGTTGGGTAAAAAGTTAATAGACAACAGTTCTTGCATACCCAGTTCAGCCGCTAATTTTATTGCCTTGACCCGACAACTTTGATCAAATCGATAGCGATTATTATCGTTAACTTTTGCCAGAACAGAGAATGCTGATTCACCGTTAATGCCACGAACCAGGGCCTCATGAGCAAAAATATTCCGGGCGTGAAAGTCAACTATCGGTTGGTAGGCAAAACAAAAATCAAAATCAAGGTCGTCTAGCTCTTTGCAGCGATTGCAATCGGGTGGTAGACAGCTTATATCTGATAATTTATCGACAGGAGAAATGCGGCTTTCATTCATATCAATAATCCCATAAAGTACAATAATTAGGCTTTATTCAATTTCAGATGGGTATAATCTAATTAATTGATATAGCTAAGTCAAAGTTTTTTAAGAAAAAGCTGAATTTAAACCTTCGATGATGAGTAAACTCTTTGATGATATGTCTGATTTATTGGGGCAATGTGTTAAAGCTGCATGAATAGTTTATGAGAAATCTTATTTGAGACTTAAAGTAATCCCTCTGATTTAACTTATCCACAGAATCTGTGGATAAGTCTGTGAGTTAGTGATTGATTAACGCTCTAACTGCATAATTTTTCTTAAATTTAGTTAGATTGTGTAATAAATATGCAATAAACTTACCTGATTATTAATCAATGACTTACGATTGGTTTGATGAGGTTTAGGTTGTTTAGGGCAGGTTTTTTATACGATCTTATTTGTCAATAGGTCATTGTGGGTAAGTGATGAATAACGTGTCAGTTTTATTGATATACAGCATAGCGCAATTATCTTTTGCTTAACGCTTAGTTCGTAGCAAATGTGAAAATGATCAACCTGTTACCAATCAGAAGTTAAGGTTTTATTTATTCATTTTGAAATCTGCGGTTGACTGCATAACTAAGTCTTTATTTCAAAGCATCCAATGAAGCTTGCATATCTGAAGCACTTGCACTATCGATAGGTTTCAATAATTTGATACCAACTTGATAATAATGTTTAGCTTTTGCATGATTGCCTTGCTGTTGACAGATAATTCCTAAGTTTCCATAATCCATAGCCATACCTTTTTTACTGCCTAATTGTTGGTGTAAATCTAAAGCTTTATGATGAAACTCAATTGCCTTATCTAAGTCACCAGATTGTGTGTAATTACGGCCTAATCCACTGTAATCCGCTGCAATACCATCTTTATAGTCTACTTCCACATCTAGGCTTAAGGCTTTCTGGTTAAACTCAATAGCTTTTGCTAAGTCACCTCTATTATTATATAAATTCCCTAAGTTACCATAAGCTGCTGCCATACCAACTTTGTTGCCCAAATCTGTATTCAGGTATAAAGCCTTTTCATATGTAGCCAGTGCATTATCTAAATCACCACGATTTTTATATAAAACCCCCAGATTGACGTAATCTAAAGCTAAACTTTGTTTATTACCTATCTCTTCGAACAAGTTTATAGCTTTATTATGTGACTCTAAGGCTTTATCTAGATCACCAATGTCTTCATACACAAGTCCTAAGTTACCGTATTCATTAGCCACTTCTAACTTGTCTCCTTGCTCTTTGAATAGTTTTATTGCTTTCTCGTGATACTCTAACGCTTTACTAGTGTCGCTACGAATTCTATACACACTACCCAAATTGCCGTATGCCCAAGCAATTTTTTGATTGTCATTCTGGTTCTCGGCCAAAAGCAATACTCTATTATAGGCATCAATTGCAGCATTCAATTCACCAGTGTGGGATAATAAAAGTCCTAATTTATTCCAACTGTCAGCATCATCAGGCTCAAGCTTGATAGCTCGGTGATATGCTTGCAAAGCCTCTTGTGGGTCATCCAAAAAAGCTAATGCACCTAAGTTACGTAAGGCGCTGGCTCCTTCTTTTGCCTCTTCTTCGGCATTTTGAGCAGCTTTGGTAAATAAAGATTTCGCTTCAGTGGTATTACCTTGAGCTAACATTACCATTGCTGCGTTGACTTGTTCCTTTGTGCCTATAACACCTTCGCCTTTACTTAAAGCGGTCACAGCTTGAGTCAATGATTTAATATGCTCATCCTTCACTTGACTTTCCAATTGAGACTTCAACGTTAATGTTGTCACTATTTGATTTATGTAAGACGATGTTTCTACTGACTGTGTGGCAGTTCTGATTTGTTTATCTGCGAAAGCTTGATAATACTGTAGCCCAAAACCAAGCAGTATCAACAATACACCAAGCCAAAAACCATAGCTTAATATCAGTTTGACAATAAAACTTCCTTGCCGCTGGTTCAATTTGGGGATTACCCCTACTTTCAGCAGCTTATCATGAGTTTTAAAAATCATCATTAATGCAAAACCCACCAATACTAGCGGATGAGTCAAAGAGGTTGAGATGTGCTCAAATGCCGTAATGTCCATAAGAAAAATCCCTTCAAATTAAATAGGTAAGGTTTCAATTTGATGTTTATAAATCGTAAGTTAAATTTGCAGCGTATTTAATAAATACTGATAACTCCCCACTCTATCAAGTCCACCTAAGCAATTGTGTTAGTGAGATAAGGTTTTATTAATTATAAACCCGTATATAGTATTATTGAATAATTAAAAACACTACATATGGATATTTTGTGGAATGTGTAGTTCTCTGATAGCTTCTTGAACTGTAACTAAGAAACATGACGTTTAAGATTTAAATAAAGCGTTAGTCTAAAACTTGCTTGTTTTGGTATTTAATACTTGGTGAAGGTAAACATAAAAGTAATATAAATATATTTTTTGATCTATTGTTCGACGTTTGGTTATGGTATTTTTATCGCAAATTTAGACAAAGCCTTTCTAGGAGCGATGTGGAAATATGAATGATCCTGATCTAAACAAAATTGTCGAAAGCTCTTCGGAAAAAAACAGAAATTTCTTCACTGCTTATCTCGGCATATTAATCTACGTCCAGGCCGTCATATTTGCTACTACAGACCTGAACCTACTTTTATCGACGGAAGGGCTGAAAATGCCAATCATCGATCTAACGTTGCCGTTGATTGGGTTTTATGTGGTAATCCCTTTATTTATTATTGCACTACATTTTAACTTCATGCAAAATCTGGAAAGCCATCATTACAAGCTAATGCAATGGCAAGACACCTACCCAGACCGTGAAGTGTCGCGCGAACATATTCAGCCGTTTTTATTCGACTACGCGATACTTGAAAATAAAGGCCAAATGGTGCGCTGGGTTGTCTGGGCAAACAGTTTGTTGTGCTATAACTTTGGGCCGATTACTCTTGGGTTACTACTGATCCGCTTCAGTGACATTCAAAATCCACTAGTAACAGTTTGGCATTATCTGGTTTTCATTTTTGACGTATGGCTGGTATGGAAACTACGACTTGCATTGCAAGACAATGAAAATAGAGTAGTTTCACCTACTAAAGCATCAATCAGACTGTTCTTCAGAGATATACCACGTTATGGCCTGATGGGAGTGTTCGGGATTTTGATTTTGTTTGAAACGCTACTAACCATATCAATTGGCGGTACTACTGATGGCTATTTTGTCGCGAATGTTCAACCATTAGTGCAACACATACGACCAGCAAGTTGGTTTTTTCCAAGTATTACAATAGATCCTAGCGAAGTAGTTTGGAAGCCAGATAAAGATGCCTTGGAAGCAGAAGCAAAAATTGCTGGTTACAACGATGACTTGGAAAAGTATTTCAAAGAAAAAGGTAAAGGTTTTTTGCCTGCAACTACTAGTTTGCGACTCGCGAGTTTGCCGGGGCAAAACCTGAAAAATGGTCAGTTGGAAAAAGTTAGGCTGCAAGGAGCTGATCTTGGGGGGGCACAACTGCAAGGGGCTAATCTTGCGATGGCACAACTGCAAGGGGCTTATCTTGGGGGGGCACAACTGCAAGGGGCTAATCTTATGAGGGCACAACTGCAAGGGGCTCATCTTTTCAGGGCACAACTGCAAGGGGCTGATCTTATGAGGGCACAACT
>CAIPPE010000206.1 GCA_903866825.1 uncultured Methylococcaceae bacterium | reverse complement strand
TGTTATTGCGTAATAACAGCAATTCCTTTTAAATCTCTCGCATTGGCATAGTCACATAAAATGAAGCTATCTATTACCCGAATTATACTATCCTTATCATTAGCCGTTGCACTACAGAGTCATTAGCGTCAAGCACACGGTTTACACAGTTACAGAGGATGTCGATGATAAGGCACCCAAGCAAGCCAATGGCAGACCACAACTGAAAGAGGGTACTTTTACCTTGCTGACGATTACGAGGTAATGGTCATACACTTAATAACATCACGATTCCTAGCCATTTAATTAAAACCCAGGGTATAGCAACAAGCCTTTAGATCGTAGTACTCGGTCAGTGAGGCTTGCTTGTGTGTTAGGATAACCTGAATACCCTCTTTAACGCTTATAACCGCTTTGATAAACGACTTTTCTGGCCTCCTCAAAGCCGCCTTTACGCGGCTTAAATCTATCATAGATCATGCCCTTGTTTTACTGGCGCTGACCTTAACATCTTGTGCTACTTATCAAGCCAAGGAGTTAAATGAGCAAGCTATCGCGCAACAAAATGCGAACCCGTCAATAGCACAGCTACACATTCAAGCCAGCCAAATTAAACACCCGTTACTAAAGCCGATTCCCTTTGATCTATCTGATGGTTTATCACCGGATGAGGCGGCAATGATAGCGATAATACAAAGCCCGGAGTTACGTGCGGTCAGGTCAAAGCAGGGGATTGCAAACGCACAATTATTGCAGGCCGGTTTATTACCCAATCCCCGCTTAGCCTACAATTATGCCGCGCCTAGTGGAGGGATAGATCAAGGTAAAGTCCAGGGTTATGGCTTAAGTTTAGATTGGGAGTTTACTGCCTTACTGACTCAAGCGAATAAGATTACCGCCGCACAAGCTGAACAACAATCGATTGATTTACAAATTGCCTGGCAAGAATGGCAAGTTGCACAAGCGGCTAAATTAGCCTGTTATCAATTACAGATTTATGACCAGCAGTACACTCTATTATCCGAGAGCTTAAAACGTCTGGACAGTAATAAAGAGCAAATACAAAAAGCACTGGATCACGGTTGGGCGACGACTTTAGAAAATACCACCGCTATACTCTCAGCTGAAGCACTGGAAAGTCGCTTGCAAACGTTATTGCAACAAAAAAAGCATCAACAAGAACGGCTTAATCGAGTCTTAGGTCAGCCGGCTGGGCAGGCGATTACTTATCAGGCAACAGACTTGCCCCAAGAACTGATAACGCCGAACTTTGAACAACTCACTCAGGATTTAACGCCGCATCGTTTAGATTTGTTAGCCTTAAAGCAAGGTTATCAAGCGCAAGAAGAACAGGTTCGTATTGCCATTCTGCAACAGTTTCCCAAAATTAGCCTTGGCTTAACACAGACTAAAAATAACAGTAATTACTATACGGTGGGTGCCGGTGTGGCTTTAAGTTTACCACTCTTTGACCAAAATCAAGGGGCGATTGCCTTAGCAACAGCCAGCCGGCAACTGCTATTTGATGAATACAGCAATCGTGATTTTCAGAGCAAAGCGGATGTGGCAGAACTGCTCACTACCATTACCTCAATCAACACAGAAATTAAGACCGCACGTACGGGCCTGAGCCAATTAGAGACTTTATTCAACGCTTACACCACAGCTTATAATGAACATCAAATTGACCAACCGACGTACTATGCCGCGTGGAATAATGTCACAGATAAACACATTGAAGTGTTAACGTTACAACTGCATTTAATTGAAGCGCGAATTGCTTTAGAAACCGCTACCGGTCGGTATGCTTTATGATTTATTGTCCTGATAGATTTATGAAATATAGATTCTTTAACATCGTATTGCCCCTTTGCTGTGTCTTATTAGTGGCCTGTAACACACACACGGAAGAGGAAGAAGCCGAAGTGACGCCGGTTGCCAAGGTGCAAACACAGCCCTTAGAACTCACCGAGATAGCGGATACCTTAACCGCTTATGGCTCGGTGATTGCCCTGCCCAGTAACTCAAAAAATCTGAGTGTGCCCTATGCCAGTCGTATTGAGCGTGTTTATGTGAGCAATGGTCAAACGGTGCGGGCGGGTGATCCTTTATTGACGCTGGAACCCAGTGAAGATGCCTTATTAAGTGTTAAACAGGCCCAGCAAGAACTGGCAGCAGCCACCCAAGAGCAAAAGCTGTTACAAGGCCGATTTCAGTTAAAGTTGGCAACAGAGCATGAGTTAGTCACCAGTCAGTTACGTGTTGATCAAGCCAAGGCTTTACTTCAGGATTTAACAGCGAGAGGCTCATTAAAAACCCATACCCTTAAGGCTGAGAAACCCGGTGTTATTGCGGCTGTCAATGTCCAGCAAGAACAGCGCATAACCGCAGGCAGTCCTTTATTGCAATGGGCCGAGCAAGCGCAATGGCGTATCGCCTTGGGTATTGAGCCGAGTCGTATTGGTTTATTAAAAACACAGCAAGCGGTTGAACTGACGCTTGTTAATCGAAAGCTTGAACAGTCGGTTAGTGGCGTTATTGAAGCAATGACGCAGCAAATTGATCCGCTTAGTCATTTGGTCACAGTGATTGTTAAGCCGTCTAAGCAGGTCGATTTCTTGTTGAATGAGTGGGTAAAAGCTCACATTACCCTGTCAACAAAAAACACCTTAGTAGCACCCAGAGCGGCTGTGTTACCGGATGACGAGGGTTATAGCGTTTTTACGGTAGTCGATAAAAAGGCAGTGAAACACACGGTAGAACTGGGCATAGAAACGGATACTCTCGTTGAGTTGATTGATCCTACGCTTAAGCCACAAGATGAGCTGGTGATTTTAGGTAATTACGAATTGACCGAGGGTATGGACGTTGAAGTTGAGGTCGAAAAACCATGACCTCATGGGCTTTTAGTCACCGCCGATCTATATTATTAACCCTGGTCTTAGCTGCACTCGCAGGGCTTTATGTGACGCAATCTTTGCCGGTGAGTCTGTTTCCGCAAGTTATTTTTCCGCGTATTGTGATCAATATGGATGCAGGCGATAAACCCGCAGAGCGGATGGTACTTGAAGCCACAGTGCCTGTTGAAGAGGCGGTTAGAGCGGTGCCGGGGGTATTGAATGTCAGGTCAACCACCACCCGTGGCAGTACCGATGTCTCGATCAATTTTGTGTGGGGTATCGATATGGTGTCAGCAATGCTGCAGGTGGATGCGGCGGTTAATCAGATTCGCTCAAAGTTACCGGTCGCACTTAATTTTATGGTGCGAAGAATGGAGCCCACGGTGTTTCCTGTGCTGGGCTATAGTTTAACGGCAAGTCAGCAATCGGCTGTTGCCTTACGTGATATTGCGGATTATCAGGTGCGGCCTTTACTGGCAACAATACCCGGCGTGGCGACGGTCGAAGTATTAGGCGGAGCCACGGCTGAGTATCAGGTTCTGATTGATAGTGGCAAGCTAAGGGCTTTTAATCTGACCCTGGATGAGGTTGCCAAAACATTGGCGGCAAGCAATGTGTTACAAGCGGTGGGCCGTTTGGAAGAGCATTATAAATTGTACTTGCTGTTAGCGGATCAACAGCTAAAAAATACGCAGGATATTGGCTTGACGGTGTTAAGGCATGATGCCAATGGTCTGCTGTTGTTAAAAGAGGTAGCGACGATTAGTAAATCCACAGCACCACTTTGGCAGCGGGTTAGGGCAGATGGTAAAGAAGCGGTGTTGTTTCAGGTGATTCAGCAACCGGATGGCAGTACGGTTGATATTGCGGCAGCTGTCGCAGAGAAGTTGAAATTATTAGGCACTCAAATCCCTCACGATGTCAAAGTAGCGAAATGGTATGACCAAAGTGAATTGATTGTCGACTCGGCGTCAACCGTGCGAGAGGCTTTGTTGATTGGTCTGGTGTTGGCGGTGCTGGTGTTATGGGTGTTTTTACGTAATGGCTGGGTGACGATCATTACCGCATTGACCGTGCCACTGGCTTTAGCTGCAACGACCTTAATCCTGTCGTTGATGGGGCAGAGTTTTAATATTATGACCTTGGGCGGTATGGCCGCTGCGGTTGCTTTGATCATTGATGATGCTATCGTGATGATTGAGCATATTATGCGCCGACTACCGGAGGGCAGTGCGCCTATTCGTGAGCGTGTTCAGGCGGCGGCCGCAGAATTTAGTAAGCCACTTGCGGCCTCTTCTGCCGCGACGATTGTGACGCATATCCCGTTGGCGTTTTTATCGGGTGTCAGTGGCAGTTTTTTTAAAGCCTTATCCTTAACCATTGCCTCGGTCTTAACCTTATCCTTTTTGGTTGCCTGGTTAGCGGTTCCCTTGTTAGCCGCACAAACGTTGTCAAAATCAGCCCAACAGCCAGAACAGCATTCTAAACTGACTCAATGGATTCATGCTCATTACACACGCTTGATGCAGCAGGTCTTACCGCGTCCGTGGTTAGTGCTAGGGGCTTTGATGATATTGCTATCGGGTGGTTTTATTGCAGAACAGACCATTGGCTCTGGCTTTATGCCTGCAATGGATGAAGGTGGTTTTATTCTGGATTATCGCGCGGAGTCAGGTACCTCAGTCACTGAAACAGACCGACTACTCCAGCAGGTTGAAGAAATTATTCAACAAACACCGGAAGTGGAGACTTATTCCCGTCGAACCGGGCTAAGTTTAGGGGGACATATTACCGAGGCGAACGAAGGTGACTTTTTTATTAAGTTAAAGCCGTTGCCGCGTCGAGGACTCGAAGACATTATGAGCGATGTTCGCATTCAAGTCCTGGAGCAGGTGCCCGGGCTTGATGTAGAAATGGCTAAATTAATGGAAGATATGATTGGTGATTTAACGGCAGTACCGGAGCCGATTGAAATTAAGTTGTATGCAGATAAGGGTGAATTACTCAGTACCGTAGCAGAAAATGTGGCTGAAGCCATTGGCAAAATAAGCGGTATTGTCGATGTTAATTCTGGGGTGATTCCTGCTGGTGATGCCTATACGGTTCGGATATTGCCAGAAAAGGCAGCATTAGCGGGCTTAAGTGGGGATGAGATTAAACTGGCGCTAGATGCCTATTTGACGGGAACCACCGCGACTCAGATACAGGAAGGCGTAAAAATGCTGGCTGTGCGGGTGTGGATTCCTGAAGCAGAGCGGACGACCAGTTCACAGTTAAAGAATTTACCCATTCGTACCGCAACAGGTCAGTGGGTGCCTTTAGAACGGGTCGCAGAAATAAGTACAGAAACAGGGCAGCCACAAATTCATCGGGAGAATCTAAAGCGGATGGTGGCGGTCACGGCACGTCTTGAAGGGCGAGACTTGGGTTCTGCTATTGTGGATATTGAAAAGACCTTACACCAAAAAGACTTGTTACCTTCTCCGATTTATTATGTGTTGGGGGGCTTATACGCAGAACAACAAATTGCTTTTAAGGATATGTTAGTGGTTTTTATGGCGGCCGTGGCCTTAGTGTTTTTACTGTTGTTGATGGTTTATGAATCGTTTCGGGTGGCTTTGGCGATGATCATTACTACTTTATCGTCCATGGCGGCGGTATTTATTGGCTTATGGTTAACGCATACCGAACTGAATATTATGGCAATTATGGGCATGACCATGGTGATAGGTATCGTGACGGAAGTTGCGGTATTTTATTATTCAGAATATGAGAATCTACCGGCGATAGATAAACAGGGTATTGAGGGCTTTAGTAAAGCCGGCAATAATCGGATGCGGCCTATTGCGATGACCACGATTGCAGCAATCTTTGCGTTATTGCCTTTAGCATTGGGGCTTGGGACGGGGGCGGAAATGTTGCAGCCGCTGGCGATTGCGTTGATCTTTGGTTTGGTGATACAAATACCGTTGGTGCTGGTGTTGTTGCCTTGTTTGATACAGCAATTAAATAAACTGGATCATATAAATGTATAAACTATATGACTTTTTACCCTCCGGTAATTGCTACAAAGTTCGTTTGTTACTCAATCAATTGGGTATTGAGTACACAAGAGTCAATGTTGATATATTAAACAAAGAATCCCGAACACCAGAATTTCTTAAGATTAATCCTAACGGACGTACACCGGTTCTGTGGCATGAAGACAAGTATCTAGCCGAGTCCAATGCCATCTTATGGTATTTTGCAACTCATACCCGTTTTTTACC
>CAIPPE010000205.1 GCA_903866825.1 uncultured Methylococcaceae bacterium | reverse complement strand
GCCGATGGTTTCCTCCTTAACTCCCTGCCCCTCAGGAACAGGCAGAGTCGCCGGAACTTTTTGGACTACGTAGTCCATCGGTAGAGATTGAACGACTGCGTTAGCGACTAACCTGGCGCAGGTAAACCCACTAAATTTTATGAAAAGCTTGAAAAAGCACAACTTTGGCAAAAAAATAAACCAATCCAGGGAGTGATTGTTAGATTTACAGCGGAAAACACTTGTCAAATATGGTCAAGAGTTGATAATGAATGGTTTGGCATACATATGACGCCAGAACAGGCTTTGGAGGCTGGGTATCATGTGCAATCTGATTTTCGCGGGAGTAAATAATGACTACTCACGAAATGACAAAAGCACAAAATGAGATATTAAAGCTTAAAAAATATGAGCATATAATGATGGGTATAGATGGCTTAGATTATCAACATGGATTGACGAACGAAGACTTTTTGCTTATAGCTGGCGGTTCTGGTTCTGGTAAATCAACTATTGCTTTATCGATAGCTTGCACCATGGCTAAAGCTGGGCATACGATAGTTTTTATCAATTACGAAGTGAGTCCTAAGGTTTTAGTTGATTCTATGGCTGCACTTGGCTTTAACTATGATATTGATTTTGGGACATTGGATAACAGAGGTCAAAATCGCTTAAAACTTATTTCACCAATTAAGGGAATGAGTTTTAATGAGATCGTTAAAGCTGTACAGCTGTATAAACCAAAAGCTTTATTTATTGATCTATTTAACGGTTTGTTGTCTGGTATTGTTGGTATTGAGCGTAATAATTTAACGCTTAAATATGCAACCGAATTAAGTTTTTTCCCACAGAAATATAATTGTGCGGTAATTGTGACAGAGCAGTTAGTTAAAGACAATAAGGTCGGAAGACCTACACTTAATGACGTGCAGGGGGCAAGCTCTTTGGTACATAAAGCTACTCGAGTGATCACAATTTATCGTTATAAAAACTCAAAATTAAACGAAATCATGAAAAAGGATTATTATCCAAGTAATACCAATGATTTAGTAATGGCGTTGACTACTGAAATTATTGTGCGCAAAGATCGTTTGGGCATTTGGGCGTCTAACATTAATCTTATAAAGTATCAAAAAAATATTGGATTTATTGGGTTGGATGAGCATGAAATATCTACCTACAACAATACAGCTTTTGGTATGGTGGGCAAATGATAAACGTTGAAAACAAATTAGCTGAGCTTGGTTTTATTGTTAAGCGTACAATCACACAAGGCAAAGTACATAGATTAGCGACAATTAACAAGCCACATAAAAAAAATGGTTGGGTTAGATTGTTAGATAATAGTTGTAGCTACGGAGATTGGTCGGGAGACATTGAAAACGGGTGGTTTTGGCTAAACGATATTGAGCCAATGACTGCTGAGCAACGCCAAGAATATGTCAAAAAGCGTGCGGAGCGTGAGGAATTACAGCATAAAATTGATGAGCAAGACCGGATTGAGCGTATGCAGAGAGTAGCAGAAGGGTTTGCAAATACTCGTCAAGCTAAGCAACATGACTATCTTAAACGTAAGCAAGTCAATATGCGCGGGGATTTTAGGTTTGATTGGCAAGATCGTTTAGTTATACCAATGCATAACATTATAGGACAACTTACTGGGTATCAATACATTGATAGTCAAGGAGTTAAACTATTTAAATCGGGGAGTCTGCCGACCGGTGGATTTTATAAGTTTATGCCGGATAATTGCTCGTTAAAAGATTTAGATTTAATCTTTATTTGCGAGGGGATGGCTACTGCTGCAAGTGTTTATCAAGCATTAAACGAGTATTTAGACTCAGTGAATTATGGTGTGATTGCTACGTTTTCGGATGGTAATGTTAAGCATATCGTAAATAGTATACGTCAACATGTTGGCAAAAAAGCGATGGTGGGCATTATGGACAATGACAAAGCTGGTATTAAAGCATTTAGCGACATT
>CAIPPE010000204.1 GCA_903866825.1 uncultured Methylococcaceae bacterium | reverse complement strand
TCGTACTCGCCATCCGGCAAGCCCAGTTTTTGTTCTTCTGGATCATTAACCAGTATGGCACCTGCTAGCCCATGGTAAACCTGACTGGCAGTTAAATTATGTGGATGTGGATGATAAATGTTCATACTCGCACGGTTCAGCATTTCAAACTCATAAACATAAAGCTGGCCTTTGTCGATAGCGTACACAGGATGACCATCCATCACTGCCGGTACATGTAATCCGTGCCAATGAGCGATAGTGGGCTCATTCAGTTCACTGCGAAAATTAATGCGGATTTTTTGGCCTTTTTCAAAACGTAGTATAGGACCTAAATAGGAACCCGGTATCTCGGCCACTGTATTGGCAGGACCTTTAACCAGCTTTGCAAAGTATTGAAAAACCTGTGTTGGTTGACCTGAGAGAATGGATATTGTTGATGGCTTGCTCAGTAAATCGATTTCTACATCAGGATGAAAATTGGGTGAAGCTTTATTGGGAGCTTTTTTAGGTATCTCAGTCATGCCTTCCATAGCCTGTAACCAGCTGGGTAATCCTGCCCCAACTAACAGTGCGGCACCCGTCTTCGTAAAAAAACGACGACGGGATTGATTAATTAATGTGTGCATTTCCTCTCCTCGACCTGGGTAGGTTCATTATTATAATTGTCGTTATTAAACGACTTTTGCGGGTCAGTTGTTGTGGATATCCGCATTTTAGTCATCATTTCAGGGTTTGATATTGACTTTACGCACCCGCTTCTGGAATTGTACTTGCCAAAAAACTGGCGATAGAAAAAAACGTATCATACTCGTAAGATGTACCTTTAAATACTCATAATTAGCATGGCTGGTTCGTTGAGCATAATGAAACACTTTCACTTGAGGGTAAAGCAAAATATCATATCCTGATAACCTCAGCCTGGCGCAAATATCGACATCTTCATAATACAGGAAATAGCGCTGATCAAAGCCATTCAATTTTTCAAATACACTCTGTTTAAATAACAAAAACATCCCCCCTACCCAATCTGGTTTCAAAGGCTGTTCCGATATTTGATAATCACTGCCTTTATTCTGACCCAATGCTTTGCTTACAATTTTAAAAGGCGTTGGAAAATGTCTCGCACTATCTTCAATGACATCATTCTCGCCTAATACCAGCGGCGCTACCACACCAACCGAATCATTATTTAGACAATCAAGTAATAAAGGAAATGGATCAGTCTTTAATCGGATATCAGGATTCAATACACAAAAATACTGGCCTTTAGACTGTAAAAAAGCCTTATTATGATTTTCACCAAAACCTTGTCGGGTTTTGTTGTGAATCATTTTGACTGGAAACGAAAAATTATCTGGATTAAATGGTAATTGTTCTTCCAGGTTAAGTGTAAGAATTAATTCAATTAAATCAGCAGAGCAATATGACTCAATGTCCGACAATAACTGACTCACTAAATCCGCTTGCTTATGACTAACCACAGAAATAGAAACTTTTGGCTGATCTCTAACTGTTTTATCCATTTCGAATAGCCGTTATTTTTGACATAGGGTTTCAAAATAATTTAAATAACTACTAACCATTATTTCTTGCGTATACGAAGTTTCGAGTCGCTCACGGGCACGCTGTGAAAATGCAACGCCATTATTTTCAAGATGTTTAATTGCCCTAACGAAGTCGTTTATGTCATCTAATTGAAAAAAACCGACTTCCTGATCTGTAAAAATATCTCGAAAAGCAGATATATCAGAACATATTGCGGGGACTTTAGCACTAACGGCTTCTAACAATGCCAGACTCATGCCTTCAGAGCGGGAAGGCATTGCGTAAATATCCATAAAAGGCAAATAATCCCGGGCATTATTTTTTTGCCCTAAAGTAATAAAGCGATCTTTTAACCCCAAAGAATTTGCAAGTATTTGAAGCTCTTTCCTCGCTGGTCCGTCCCCTATCAATAGAAAGGCATATTTCGGCATTACAGTTAGCGCCTTTAGAACTTGTTCTAAACCCTTTCTCCTGGAAACAATTGCACAAGCGCCTATTAAAGTCCAATTCTTTTTTGCTCCTAAAATTAGTCTAGCATCATTATCATTGATTGATAATATCGTATGATCAAAGCAACCATTATAAATGAGCACAAATGAAATCTTGGGTTGCGTTAAACTGTAATAGCGCAGTTCATGGTCATTTATAACCACACGCCCATCAAATCCTCGCCATATCAAGCGCCAAACTGGAGAAAAAATAGCTGAAATGAGCTTGCCGTATGTATACAATAAATCTTCTTCAACGATATTATGGATTGTGGTTATAAATTTACCTGGATTATTTCGGATTTTCTTACAACACCAAGCGAATATATCCGGGCGTAACATATGGGAATGCACTACATCATATCCATCTAACTCACCATAATCAAAGAAGCCGATGCGTTTAACAGGGCAGGAAAAATGCACGTCACTGCTTTCATCAAAGTAGAAAACGGTAACCGAATGTCCAGCCAAAACAAAACCATTTGCCAGATCACGCGCGACTAATACAGGTGCTTTATGTGCGATAGAGGGCACAATAATCGCAATTTTCATTTATATAATATTCATCCGAAGTGATTAAAAAATATAACTTAAACTAATTATTCGAACGGTTAGATAACCTGGATTTAATTTGAAAGATCCAGCCTATAAGCGTATCACAATGAATTTTATATAAGCCAATTAAAACAATTTTCTTTATGTAATCCCAATCAATCAGCCTCAACGGATATAGACTATGCTTTTTACGCATTAAAACTATTTCATCCAATAGCTGCTCAAGTTTTGAAGGTGCAGTACTTAACCCACCCATAACATGGGCAACAATTGAAAAGGGATAAAATACTGTCTTACTGTGCATTGATACTAATCTATAAACCAAATCATAATCACCGACAATTTTAAAATTCGTATCATATAAGCCAATATCGAACAACAGGGCGCGATTATGAAAACAGCCTGGATGTCGAACGACCATTTTCTTCTTTAAGACCTCTTTAAGATTTTCAAACGCTCCCCCCAAAACTTGAACTTCTACATTATTACGAATAATCAAGTTTTGTCCGTGTACCAGAGGGGCGTTAATCTTATCAGCCGCCTCAAGATAAGGCAGCACATTATTTAAGGCGTTTTGGTCAGTTAAATAATCATCACTCCCCAAAAATAAAAGCCAATCTCCGGTTGAGCGGGTTATACATTCATTCCATGCATCATAAACACCCGCGTCAGGTGATGAGTTGTAATAAGAAAACCGGCTAGCGTATGCTTTTAAAATACTCACAGTGCTATCAGTGCTTGCACCATCTTTAACAAGTACTTCAAAATTTTTAAATGCCTGAGAAAACACTGACTCCAAACAACGTATCAAGGTTTTTTCCGAATTATATGTCGCAATAATAATACTAAATCGCACGTAAAATGTGTTTCATGGCAATGGTTACAAAGGTTGAACTACTTATCTTGAATCTTCTGCAAAGACAATATCAATTTTTTGCTCACCCAATATTTTTTCAAGTAATACTACAATCTAATTTTATGCTTTAAATAATTACCCACGTTAGTTTTGATATACAAATCAATGTCCCCCATTTTTACTATTATCTACTCGACTACCAAACAAAAACACCATTTCAAACTCGGTTAAGCGCATTGACGATTCAATTTAAAATTTAAAGATCCAAATCAGATAAATTGGAATGAGACCTTTAATTTTAATCCTTAACAAATTTCTTAGATCTTTGTCGAAACAATCATAACCAAAATTAGCGGCAAACTGACTTATTACTGTGGCTATAGCAGCACCTTTGATCCCATAATGCGGTATAAAATAAAGATTAAGCAACACATTTATGATTGCTCCGAATACAGTTCTAAAAAGTGACTTACGGGTAAAGCTCTCGGCAGTTAAGTAAGCACCTGTTGCAACTCCCATAAATACAAATATCACTCCCCAGATATGAATTGAGAGTACCACACCCGCCTCATGATAGTTTGGTCCATAGAGTAAGCTAATCAATGAATCTGCAAAGAATGTAACCGGAAGTACAATTCCAATCGCTAGCCACGTCATTAAGGTAAAGAGTTGTTGTAACCTTTGCTTATAAAATACAAGACTCACTTTTTTTGCATTGACAATTGATGGAAAAACCGAAGAAATAATTATCGTTGGAATAAAAATCCACACTTCACTCAACCTGGCTGCAGCAGAATAAAACCCTAATTCTTTCTCACCCAACATTTGTTTAATCATCAGTTGATCAATGCGGATATAAATCATCACCGCCAAACCGCTAAAAAGTAATGGCCAACTATCATTAAGCATTCGTTTAGCTATATTTTTATCAAAAAACCGATAAAAACTTCCTGTTTTTTGACAGCGATATGAAACATATAGAGATAACGCCAATGTACATTGATCAAATAAATAAACGGCAATAAAAAAGATTAGTTCTGCCCCTGTGACTATGAAATATAATTTAAACAAGGATGAAAAAATAAGTTGAGTCAATTTACAGATTGAGACAAACTTCGATAACACACGGGATTGAAAGTAAAAATCGACTACTTCGAAGCATTGGAAGATACTTCCACTGGCGATAATAAGCAGATATAAATTTGTCAGATAATCTGTAGCAGTCCACTGTAAAGCTAACGCAACAATGACCAACATAAACAATGCACCCCCCAGCTTTAGCCAAAAGGCAGTGCCTAAATAATGCTTTGTACGTTCCGGTTCTTGCAACAGGTTTCTAACGACAATGCTATCTAAACCCAACTTAGCAATACAAGTGAATATTGACGCTATTGCAATGGCGTAACTAAATATTCCAAACTGCTCAGGCCCCAGGTAGCGTGCTACCCATACCCCGACAAACAAGCCTGCCGTTAATCGTAATATTTGCTCAGCAAACATCCATGAAGCATTTGCAAAATAACGCTGAAAACCTTGATGGTTTTTAGCACTCATAAACAATTGCTTTAGGCGAACGCTCAAAATAGTTTAGTCTTTGCCAAATAAATCACGCGTATAGACTTTATCTGCTACATCTTTTAAATCATCGGTTATCCGGTTTGCAACTATCACTTCGGATTCATTTTTAAATTGCGCCAGATCGTTGACAACTCTTGATCCGAAAAACCTTGCCTCTGTAATGACCGGCTCATAAACAATGACCTCAATTCCTTTAGCCTTGATGCGTTTCATTATCCCTTGAATACTGGAGGCTCTATAATTATCAGACCCTGCTTTCATAATAAGGCGATGAATACCCACCACCTTTGGCTTTAACTTAAGGATGTTATCGGCAATAAAATCTTTTCGGGTTGAATTCGCTTCAACAATCGCGTTCATTAAGTTCTGAGGTACATTCTGATAATTAGCCAGCAATTGTTTGGTATCTTTAGGCAAACAATAGCCACCATAGCCAAAGGATGGATTATTATAAAAATCACCAATACGTGGATCTAAACTAACCCCCTGGATTATTTCCTTAGTGTCTAACCCATGTGTCGCTGCATAGGTATCCAGCTCATTAAAATAGGCTACGCGCATCGCCAGATACGTGTTGGCGAACAGCTTAATCGCTTCAGCTTCTGTTGAACCCGTTAATGATACGGCTATGTTTTGTTTCACAGCCCCTTGTTGCAGTAGATTTGCAAACGCTTGCGCCCGTTCCGACTTCTCGCCTACTACAATTCGGGAGGGGTGAAGATTGTCATAAAGCGCTCGACCTTCACGTAAAAATTCGGGTGAAAAAATAAGATTATCACATTTAAACTGTGCTCGTGCTTTAGCTGTATAGCCTACTGGCACTGTTGATTTAATGATCATCACAGCAGCAGGATTAATTGCCAAAACATCCTGTATTACTGCTTCTATTGAGCGGGTATTGAAATAACTGGTCTCAGGATCGTAATCCGTTGGCGTTGCAATGATAACATAATCAGCATTTGTATAAGCTTGGTGTTTATCCAGTGTTGCTTTTAGATTCAACGCTTTTTGACTGAGGTACTCCTCGATTTCAAAGTCTTCTATGGGTGATTGTTTCTGATTTAACATCGCCACTTTTTCAGGAACAATATCCAGTGCCACAACTTCATTGTGCTGAGATAGCAAAACTGCTATTGAAAGTCCCACATAACCTGTGCCAGCAACAGCTATCTTCATGAATCCTCACTTGTGATATTTGTACAAGCTACTCTATTTTGCTTGATGATTTGGTTTAATAAATGCTTATTATCCTATAAAGCTGCCGTAATAGAAAACCATTCTGACTTGACTAACACGACTGCCTTTTCAATGGACATAAAAAACCCCCGCCTTTTGGGCGAGGGTTTTTATACTACTTAACCCACGATATTCAGTGGATTACAGTGTCTTTAACTACACATGTACAGCCAAAGCACCATTTGATGCTACAAAATGAGCAGCAGTTGTTGTTGAAACACCCACTAATTCGACAACGGTAACACCAAAGTTACTATTTGACTCAACCAAATAAGTGTTACCACCAAAGTTGAACGCTTCAATTTGATGCGTAGTTGCTACAGCGGCTGTTTCTGCTGCTGCAAACCAGTCATTAATATTGGTAAATGTACCGCTTAGAACATTAACAGCACCCTGTGCACCATTCACACCATTATCAGCGGCAAAAACAATCTCATCTTGTGATGTTGAGACATTATTTAACCCGGAAATAACGGAATAACCAACTGTTTCGCCAGTGCTTGTATTATATTTCTGCGTTTGACCTACACCCACTACATCTGTTGATGATACATCATGTGCGGCTAATGTAATAGTGTCAGCTCCTGAAGTATACTTGTCGTTTGAAGGATTACCACCACCGTAAATAAAGTTATAAGCCCAAACATGGTTTGAACCTGTACCTACACTGATGTTAACAGTTCCCAGACCACCATCAGCAACATTGTTGTTACCGTTACCTAAAGTAATGGTATCAACCGCAGTTGAATTTAGACCGTCAGCATTTGCACCACCATTATTGGCTGTCCAGAACCAGACGTTCGCATTATCAGTGGCACCTGACACAGTAATACCGGTTGTAACCGTATCATATCCCCATGCATTACCCATTGATCCGAAAACAAGATTATCAATATTACCCAACAAGCTATTATAAATAACATTGCCGCTTAACGTTAAACTACTCAGATTATTATCCTGTACTGCATTAACTTCCAATATTCCTGCTGTACTGGTGTTAGTTAATGTCAAGCTGGTTAAATAATCCGGAGTAACTGTGGTAATACCATCAGCAGTTACAGAATGAGTAGCCGTTGTTGATAGGCCACCAATGTACACATCACCAGCAAAACTGTCTTTCACTGTCAAGGTGCTTGTGCCTAATACTAAGGAATCAATATAGGTAGCACCACCGGCAGCGATTGTTGAGTTAACATTGCTACCAGCAAAATTTAACGTAGTCAAATTTACGCCCGACAGACTAGTACCAAAATAAATACCCCATTGGCTGGTACTATCATCTGTAACAGTCAGTGACGTTCCAGTAACTGTAAGGTTATAGGTGGTAAATCCACCGGTACCGGTCAGATGCAAAGAAGTCAATCCAGCGTCATTTAATGTAGTAATGGTGTTATAACCATCTGCAGCAACCGTACTATAAGTGCCATGATTTCCTAAAGCAATAGCACTTGAATTGATCGTTAAATTAGCAATACCTACATTGTTACTATCAGATAATGTCAAAATATTTGCAGCAGTAAAACCTGTGTCTGTAGGTGTTACTAAACTGGTGCCCAAAGAAGCCGCGTAAGCGGTACTAATACCCAGAGTAATATTTAAAGAATCTGTAGCGCCCGTGGTATCGGCTGTTTGGAAGGTAACATTATTGTAGTTTGAACCATTATAACCGTCAAAAGTCAAGGTAGTTGCCTGACTTGCACCTGTAAATGTAACATCACCGGCTGTTTGAGTGATTACATCAACGGCATTAATACCCGAAAATAGAGCAGTTTTACCACTTAGAGCAAAAACACCTAATGAGTCATTCGCCACGCCCAAGGTGGTAAAGCCCTGCACATTGGCACCGGTATAGGTTTGTGAAAAAGCAGTTGCATTATTATTCAATACAATTTCATTGTTTTTTGCAGAACCTGCTTTAATAAGTTGAGTTGCATCAGAACTTATCAAAACTGCGTCCTGACCTGCACTACCCGTAAAGCTTGTTTGCTGCGCATTTAAAGAAACCGCTACCAAACCAGTAGAAGTAGCATCAGCAGTTACAGATTTTAATTTAGCAAGTCCGTCCAAACCACTAATAAAGCCTGCTGCACCGCTAACAGTAATTGTTTGTAGTGAATCAAGACCTAATGAAGAATCTTGTGTCAGCACACTTGAACCGCTAACAGTTTCTGACGTAACCGACGTAAAATTACTGAAACCAACAGTTGAGCCTTTTGCCCCGGTGGTAACATTTAACGTTTGATAGTTATTCCATGAATCTTCGATGCCAAAACCCACATCATTACTGACTGTCAAATTCAAAACGGTTGTTGAATTTGTGTTGTGGAGTTTATTATCTAAATAGAGATAACCTTGGCTATTAGTAACAGTCAAATTCGATAAAACGTCACTGTTTATAACGTTTGTTAAAAACGGTAGAGCTGCAGTAGCGTTTGATCCAACTGAAGGAGCACCACCTGCTAAACCATCTAATTTAACGGTAGTAATAGTACCAGCCTTACCGACTTTACCTTCAGTTAAATCATTAATGACTACAGCTTGTGAAGCATATCCCTTAGATTCAGATTGATTTATGGTTACGCTGCTTGTACCCTTACCACCATTAACTGTGATAACAGCACCACTACCAAAAGTAATATTTGACTCGTTGATAACAACTGTGGATCCGCCATTAACTGTTAAACCCTGAACCGATTCATAAATATTGCCAACCAATAAATCATTTACGGTAATCGCAGTTGTATCGGCTGCGGTAATAATATCTGAACCATAAAAACTATTGTAATAGTTGTAACCATATTGGTAAGAAACACTATTTATGTTTAACTGGGTTAAGCCTGAAAAACCTAAGGTGCTATTAAGTGTATCTGCGATAACTGCTTCATTTGAATTAAATGTTACGGTTTGAACATTGGATACTGTTGCACCTGGAAGAACTGTAGCGTACCAGCCAGAAGGCGTGCCATTGAAAGCACTAGTTGGTTGGTAATCGTTAACGATTAAGCTGTTACCTGTGCCGGTTGGCGTAATTTGATCACCCGGGTTATAGGTGCCTTGAACGCCAGAAGCAGACGTATAGCCGGTCACAACTACATGTTGAGCCGTTATAGTGTCTGTATTTGTAGTCAACGCGATAGTTTGAGAAGGTCCATTTTCAATCGCACTAATAACTGAAGGAATTGCCGCAGTCTGTGAAGTTAAAGTGTCAGCAGAAGTAATACCTGATAACCAAGTTGCAGCCTGGGCATTAGCGAATGTGCCAGAATAAGCTATTGCTTTAGCACCAGTATCTAAAGAGTTTGTAAATGCTATTGCACCAGAGACTTTAGAATTATACGCAACCAGATCGGTGCCCTGAGCACCACCCGCAATTTGTGTTACAACATTACTAATACTAATTTTTCCTTGATTTAACAGATTTGTCCAATACTGCAAGCCAGGAAGATCACCATCGTGACCGAACAAATTAACATAAACTTTATCAACAATATTAAAGTTGCTTAAGCCTGCATAAATTGACTGATATTCTGCAGAAGAACTAAAAGCTGCAGAAATCTGGGCTAAAACACTGCTTGGATTACTGCTATTGGAAAGAACTCCTTCCCAATATTGTAAACCAGCAACATCGGCTGCCCGGTTGAAATAAGCCACATAGAGTGACTGTATAGATGCTATTTGTTGCGTTGTTGGTGTAGTCATTAAAAAATCTCCAGTTGTTAAATACAACGATAGGGTATCGTAATTTTTAAATCTATAGGGTCAGCAATGTTAAAGGCTATGTTTATTTGGGATCTAAGAATCAATTAATTCAAGGATACGGACGGATTATTACACATGGCTTAATTGCTCTGCAAGTTTATGGTAAATTTTTTTTTAAGTTTCAAAAAACACACTGCTAATCCTTTGTAATCAATGAAAAACAAAAATTTTCTCCAATAACTGTTGTGCACTTTTTTTCCAAGTTAACCATATCATTTTAGATGAGTTAGGTGCAAGCCCTTTCTCGTAAAGTATTAGCCATTCTTTAATCGACACGGCTAACTCCATTGGGCTAGTACCATTAAAGTAAAATGCATTATCGCCAGCTACCTCGCGAAATACCGGAATATCACGTGCAATGATAGGTAGCTTATGCTGTGCAGCCTCAATTAAAGGCAACCCAAAACCTTCTCCTTCAGAAGCAGCTATCAAGCAATTGCTTGCCGCATAAAGCCTTTCTAGATATTCATCACTTGCCCCTTCTAACCAAAACAAGTGTTTGTCAAGTTCTGAATGATTATGAAGCCGTTCAGCCAGTGCCTCTATTTCCCAACCCTGTTTTCCGACAATGATCAGGTTAATCTTATGGCTTTCCGCCCACAATTGCTCAAACGCAGCCAATGTTTGTGCATGTCCTTTACGCGGCTCTACAGTGCCGACCATTAAAAAACTTGTGTTATTGCTTAAAATCGATAACACCTTGCCTGAATCCTCAGGGATCCCCCTGGTTGGCTCTGAGGCTGCTATATCAGCGCCCAAATGAAAAAAATCAACTAAAAAACAGGGCGGCAAAACCACATCTTTCGCTTTAAACCATTCCACAAAATCATCTGCTACTGCTTTTGATATACAGATTACTCCGTCACCACACCCAACGACTCTTAACCATTGCTCAAAACTTTTATGCGTGTTAGCTTTAAAAAACTGTGGCATAAGCACGGGCAATAAATCATAAACAACAAAATATACCCGAGTTCCTGAGGCCATGATGCGTTGATACATTCCATGCCTGGAAGCTTCAACCACATACCCACCTGTCAAATCAAGACCCAGTAATATATCCCCCTTATTAAACTTGATAGCTGGGTTTTCGGTATATGATTGACGCATTTGTGTCAAATAAAAGTTCCATTTACCTCTAGAGTCATCTATAAATACCGGACTAACGACATAACCCTCAGGAGGGTTACTTATTAACTCTGAGAGAATAGATCTGACCACACGTTGTATGCCAGTTTTGTAGTCATTATGATGGACTACTGATATATCTACATATAGAAACCTCTTTGGCTTATATACTATGGTCTGGGGTAAAAACCTCTCGCTATCACTGGATTCATTGCTTAATATTCTTCCCAGTAATGACGCATTTTCTGCCCAAGTCAACCAGCTTATTTTGGTGGATTGTGGCTGTTGATTGTTTTGATAGAGTAACAACCAATGATTTATTGCTTGTTCAAGATCAGAAGGATGCGTGCCTTTAAAATAATAGGCATTATCTCCTGCAATCTCGCGAAACACAGGAATATCACGTGCAATAATCGGTAGCTTGACATGCGCAGCCTCAATCAGAGGCAAGCCAAAGCCCTCACCCTCTGATGCAGCAATCAGGCAAACACTCTCAGCATAAAGCTTTTCCAGACATTCATCACTGACATCTTCTAGCCAGAATAAACGCTTACTTAATTCTGGGTGCTGATTAAGCTTATTAATTAACTGAGGAATACTTTTACGCTGCTCATCAGGTAACGACGCCCAACCCTGTTTACCCACAATCACTAAATTAATCTGATGACCCTGTTCCCAGAGTAACTCTATTGCTGCCAGAGTCTGCAAGTGTCCTTTGCGTGGCTCTAAGGTGCCAACCATAATAAAAGTTGGTGCTTCTCCCACTTTATCCAATAGTCTATTGAAGTCTTTTGGCATTCCCGTTGTCGGTGCCGATGCTTTAATGTCGGCGCCATTATGTATAACATCTATAATTAATGAGGCAGAGCGGACTGGTGTATTGGTTTCCAACCAAATCAGCAAGCCCTCTGCAACTGAATTTGAGATACAGAGTAAACGGGTCGAAACTTCTGCAATCGTTTTAAGCCAATGGGTAAACAGCAGATTGGCACCCTCTGGAAAAAAATCTGGCTTTTGGATCGGCAACAAATCATGAATTAAAAAATTTATCTCCACACCTTTTGCTAGCCAATCTAAATACAGCCCCGTATTGGCCGCTTCAATGACTGCTTTTGGGTAAAAATCAGCTGCATAAAAAACATCCCCAGAACCAAAATCTATAGGCGTATCAAACTGATGAACTGGTTCAATACCCAGAAGCTTACAACAATATTTATGGGCATATCGATAATGCCAAACCCCGCCTTGATCCGTTAAATAGACCGGTTCAACTCTAAAGCCTTTAGGCGGATTTTTTATTAATTCTAAGAGCTGGGCTCGAACAACCCGCTCTATCCCTGACTTTAGATCATGACCTACAACATTAGATGTATCCACTAATAACTGACGCAATGAGGGTATCAGTGGAAATGAAGTCGCTACCGATTTAACGATTCTTATATTCGCGCCAATTTCCGTCTGCAAATTTTCTATACTTGCCAAAGAACTTAGTAGGGAATGACTATTATTTTCGGCTTGTTTATACATCTGTTCAATTGCAACTTCATATTGTTGTGCACATTGCCCCGGATTATGCTGAGTCAACACAACTTGTTTTGCCTTAATTGCAAGTTGCTGACGAAGCTCAGTATCGATCCATAATTTTTCTATGGCTGCCACAAGCTCTGAATTTGTCAACTCATCAGGCAACATCCAAACGGTATCTTTTGGTAAGTCAGCCATCGAGCCATTTGCGTTTACAATGGTTGGCAAACCATAATTCATACAATCAAGAACAGCTGCCGAAGTTTCTCCTCTAGAAAGAGTGCGTAACTGTACACCCAAATCAGCAGCTTCTAAATAGTGGTGAAACTGACTTATTTCTGTCCAACCCGTAATGTGAATACGATTTTCCAAGCCACTTTCTTTAATCGTGTTTTCTAATTTTTTTCCGTACTCACCTGAATCATTTTGTCCAACAAATATCAACAGACAATTTTCATTTTTAGATAATTGTGAGTCCAACCACGCTTCAAGTAAGTGCTGATTGAGCTTATTTGGCCCTAACATACCAAAACTACAAACCACAAAGCATTCATTACTTATTTTGAGCGCCTCGCGAGCTATTGATCTCGAAGTGGTTTCAGCTGGTGTTCTTAGCAATGGAATCACTGCCCAATCGTCTGCCACACCCTCATAAAACCAATTTTCAGCTAATCGTTTCGTGTTTTGAGCATGTACAATCACACCGAGTGCTGACTGCAATACGCCTAAATTACAGGGGTATCGCCACAACAATTGATCAAAACCAGACTCTTGGAAGCGTTGCTGTAAGGCTACATACCCGTGACTTTGAAACAAAGCTTCAGACCATGCGCCTGACTGATAATCGGTTGTCTCCATATCAACCAAGACATGTGACAAGAAAAAATCATGCAGTATCACTACGCCAGGGATCTCCTTAAGTAAAGAAAATATATGCCCATGAAACTGTAAATTATTGCCTAAATGGTAAAGTACCCGATCATACCGCTTTGAATTTATCTTAAACCATTCACATGAACGAACTGTGAATGAGTATTCTGGCCAATTGTTAGTTACATTTAACTGATCTGTGATCAAGTCAATTGAGTAATAGCGTGCTAATTCAGGTAATAATTCTGCGCAATAATCAGCAACCCCTGTTTTTGCTGGCGGCAAGGGCGAGACAATAGCTAATTTTAAATTCCGCTTTTTAGATTTAAGAGTGGTGTTAACACTCATCTCCTCACAGATATTTTTCTGATAGATCGCATGACTAGCCCTAATAATACTTAACGCAATGTCGTTAACATTCGTATTTCTCTGATTATCACTTGGGGATATAATCCGTTCTTCAGAAACACTCTGTTCTTTAATAAGCTCAAGTTTATGACTATTTGAATTTGTGATAATTAAACTTGCAGCCCTCAACGGTTGATATTCTCGAACTACCTTCTTTAAACCAATTGAGCATGCAATACTTTGTATTAGCCATTTAAGTTGACAAAAATACTGATTAGAAAAAACGGGGGCGTTATTTTTTGCGAATTCAATAATATATCTGCTTTGTTCGTGTAAAAAAAAACCTGTCGACACTTTATTACAGCCTAAAAAGTCCATCATTACGACATCCTCTGCCTGCTCTTCAGGCAAACCTTGAGTCAATAACAACATATCAGGCTTTAAACCTAGAATATAATGCTGATAAATTTTTTCGGCCGCATTCCGTTGCAAAATATTTACTGATGCCGGAAGATCTGCAAAAGTCCCTGGAGTTTCATAAACCTTAATAGCACTTTTACAGAGTACACCTGAAAAAATATGACGAATTTCTACAATATTTTCTGGAAAAGCAGCATTTAATACTAACAAAACCTCATCATCAGCAGAGTGCTGAGCTATCGCCTTAATAAGAGTAAGCGTGTAATGACCAATTCCACGGTCTAGACTTATTGTTTGTAAGCCTTGCATATCTATAATAATGCGCATTAATTATTTTTCTCTTTAAATAAGTTCTGTAACTCAACGTATACTGAGCGGGCACGAGGTGAAAGCTGACTTATATTATCTTTTTCGTCCATTGGAAGGCTTTTCCTGAAACTTTTTTTTAATTTATTTTCTTTCTTTACTTTCATTAAATGAGTTTTTTGAAAAAACATTATTATTTTTTGTTTAATTCGATTAACTAGATAATTCATTTCGCGCAATGGATGAGTAACTCGCCATGAAAGACTGGAGTAAACCCAAAGCAATTCCTGCTGACTGGTTTTTAATTGATTATTTAAGCTTCGTAATTGCGACTCCAATTCAAAGTATTTTTCATGACTTTGCGACTCCAGTTCAAAGTATTTTTCCTGACTTTTCGACTCTAATTCCAGGTATTTTTCCTGACTAATTCGAACTTGTTGTTCTAAGCTTAATATTTGAATGTTTAAATCCGCTATTTGCTGCACAGCTTTCTGCAACCCTTCTTCTGCTCGTTGATAGCCTATAAATTGATACTGATCAAAAACATTAGGTTGCAGCGCAAGAGCACGTGCTAAATCTAAACGTTCTTGTGCTACATAGTAGCGATTTAGGCCATCTGTGTAGATATAATGATATTGACTTTCAAATAAAATCGGCTCAAATTGTTGATACTGACTTTCTTTATTATTCGGCCTGATGGCTTCGATTATAAGTACCCACGGTCGCCATTTCTTAAAATCCATACCTTGCAAGACTTCAAACTCACTTCCTTCAACATCAATTTTAAGAAAATGAATGTCACTCACTGCAAATTCATCACATAGACTATCAAGTCTACGTACAGGGACTCTGGTGGGAACAACGTCAAAACCTTGTTTGCGATAATTATCTGCAACTTTTTGATCGGATGTTGCCCAACCTCTTACACTGGGTATATCAAATAAAGTCAACTCGCCATTGTAATTGCCAGCCGCTAATTGCAAATTAATATCTCGATGACGATGTAACTGCAAACAATCATGATGTTGCTTAAGTGGCTCGATGTTGATACCGTGCCATCCTCGGTCATAGAATGCCTTAGTTACTGAGTCATCTTGTGGATCGTTTGCTCCAACATCAATATAAAATCCATTGTTGATTAGCTTAAGAGCGCGCCAAAGGATGACATCTTCAGCGTTTTGGGCATATGATATAAAAGTCATTTACGTTGTATTTCCAAAGTGGGATCCATCCAACAATTACCAATAAAATAATCATGATCAATATTAATCACAGTAAAGAGCAACGCTAAATCACGCCATTCGTAATTATTTTCAAGATGAGTATCTGTGCTAACAAGTGCTGTAGCAATTGAATAAGTGCCAGGACCTAAATTGAGCGCAAACTTAAAATCATAGATCAGAGACTCGCCTGGGAGTACGTTTTCAACGGCTTGTTTTTTGATATGGGTATTAGTGCCATAAATAGGCTGACCAAGACGATCCTTGATCATGTAACCCAAAACTAAACGAGGTATCGGCCGATTAATTGCAACAGTAACCTGTAATGTCACTTCAGATCCTACATCTATTACTTCGATACGCGCCCCTTCAGTACTTATAAGAGCAATGTCTTGGACTGTAGCCTCTCCTGTTCCTGAGACAGTTTGTACTTTTCCATCTGCCTGAAGAGTTTGCTGCACACTTTGATTTTCTTTTTCAGCAATCAATGCATTATAGTAATCCATGACCTGCTCGGGGTTACCCTGCATAACTAACCGCCCGGCGCTAAGCAAGAGGGCACGATCACAAATAGACTGTATTGCTTCCTTATCATGAGAAACTATCAATAGAGTAGTACCTTCTTTACTAAACTTTCGAATGCGATCAAAGCTTTTATGCTGAAAATAAGCGTCGCCAACAGAAAGTGCTTCATCAATAATAAGCACATCTGGTCGATGAGCTGTTGCAACACTAAAAGCTAAGCGCATTTGCATACCACTGGAATATATGCGTACAGGTTGATCAATATAATCTCCAATTTCTGCAAACGCTTCGATACCACTCATTAAACCAGTTATTTCTATAGCACTCATTCCTAATAATTGCCCAGCCATGTAAGCGTTTTGTCGACCAGTAAAATCAGGGTGAAACCCCATGCCTAATTCCAGAAGTGCTACAACACGCCCAGTGATTGCAATATTCCCGGTCGTGGGTTGAGTAGTACCGGTGATCATCTTGAGTAAAGTACTTTTACCTGCACCATTAATACCAATAATTCCTACCGCCTCGCCAGGACTAACCGAGAAAGTTAAATCTTGTAATACCCATTTAAGTTGATGTTTGATAATTTTAAAAGGCGAGAACCATTCTAACAAACGTGACCAACGCGTGGGATACTGCTTATAGGCTTTCCCTAACCGATTGATTTTAATACTACCCATCTTAAACAGTTTTATCTTTTGTTTGCATTACGTGTCTTTGATAAAGTGCTTGATAATTAGTGACAAACCATTTTAGTTATAACTCGTCAACCATGTCGCCAACATGCTTACGAAATAAGCGTAAACCAAAACTACATAAAACTAATGCTACGAGGGTAACAGGAATTAAATTCTGCCATTGAGGCCATTGTCCACTCACTAAAATATTCTGACAAGAGGTGATAAGAATGACCATCGGATTATAAGCCAACAGAATTTTGGCGGCTTCTGGCAAAATATTTATCGGGTAAACAATGGGGGTAAGCCAAAACCAGAATTGTAATACAATACTAAAAAACTGGCCTACATCGCGAAAAAACACATTGAGCACCCCTAGAGTTATACCTAAACCAATTGCAAAGATTGTCAGGATAAAAATAATGGGTATTAATGCAAAATAAACAATTCCCGGAAAATTCCCCGAAATTAAGAGAAAGATACTAAACAAACCAAATATGATTAGAAAGTTAAGCAATGCATTGACGACCACAATAATCGGTAAGCAAAACCTTGGAAAATTTAGTTTCTTTAGTATATTAGCATGCTCAAGAAAAGTATTCTGGGCACGAACGACAATTTCTGCAAACAACCCCCAAGTCAGAATCCCAGCACATAGATAAATACTGTATGCAAAGATGTTTGCAGCACCGGGTAATTTAGCCTGCATAACTTGAGAAAAAATAACTGTATAAACTATTATCATCGCCAATGGATTTAGCAAAGTCCATGCTGCACCTAGTATGGAATTATGGTATTTAGCCTGGAATTCGCGTTTAATACTACCAGTGATAAAGCCTCGATAACTCCAAAGTGATTTTAACATGTAGATCTTAGTCAAATTACTGAAATGATAATGAAGAAAAACAGACTTTGTCATCTATAGCCCAATATTTTACTAATCATTTTTTAGGTATTCTGAATCAATTAAATTTCGCACATAAATTTACTTAGCAATTCTATCGTAATATTACATTACGTTCTTGATAATATAAAATTAGCACAAAACTAACGATCAAACTCTAGAAAAATGAAATCTCAAAATATTGCTTATAACCCAAGAATAGATCACATTCGTTACTTTGCTGCGACCATAGTCTTTCTATTTCATTTTAATCTTGAATATCATGGGATGGGTGGGGCTGAAATAAAAACCAGCTGGTTAGGAATTATTAAAGAAGGTCACACCGGTGTTGGACTTTTCTTTACTCTTTCTGGATTTTTGTTTATGCAAATTGCACTACACAAAAAAAACATCGTATACAGTCAATTTATTCGCAATCGATTCCTTAGAATATTCCCATTGTTTTTTACTGTATTTTTAGTTGCCACATCGATTGGTAGAGATAAATTTCTTCCTCAAGATATTTTATATTTACTATCTACAAATTTAGGTAAAGCTCCAACCTCTGATACAGTCATAACTGGTGCGGCATGGTGCATTTCTCTTGAGCTTCTATTTTATTTCATTTTTCCATTTTTAGCTCGTTTCACTATTGAACGTGGCTACCACTATCTTTTCAGTCTTTTAGTGTTAATGCTTTTTTTCAAACTAGCCTCTTATCCAGTAACCGACAGAAGTTCGTTAATGTATTTTTCTACTTTTGTAGGACGATTTGATCAGTTCCTTATCGGAATGTTAGCTGCATTTTTTTATAGTAAAAATAATAAAGTCTTACATGCCCATTCTTCTTCTATTTTGTTGTTTTCAATTATCTTTGTATTTCTTAATAGTGCTTTACAGTCTCATTTTGCTCCTTTTGACCCTTCCTCTAAATCAGTCTTTTGGATTACCTGGTCACTATTGGAAAGCTCCGTTTGGGCTTTATTTATTTTGGCATGGATTTCATTTGACAAAGCCTTACCTATATGGATTAACCGTTCATTTTGTCAAGGAGGTAAAATAAGCTTTTCATTCTATTTGCTTCATATGGCTGTTATTCATATATTTATGCAAAGTTTCGGCATTATCTCAATAACGCATATACAGGGGGTAGACGAATTTATTCTAGGCTTCTTAGTCTATATAATTACTTGGGGAATAGCTCTACTGAGCTACAAATCCATAGAAGAACCTTTTCTTCTTATGCGTCGGAATTATGGGGATATTAAAAGCATTTGAGTTACTAAAGCCAAGAGGATTCCGACAAAGTTTGCCAACATATCGTACCAACAAAATCCACTTCCATAATATTTATCCCAAATTTCTTTGACCATACCAACAACTAATGTCAAAACAAAGCTAACTGGAATGCTCAAAAAGAAAAAAAATACCATCATCATCATAAAACTAACAATGATATGCTGATATTTGTCTGGTTGAGTTAATCTAAAAATAAGATAATTGATCACTCCTACTATCCATTTGAGTACAAAGTAAGAACACGAATACAGATAATGCAATTCTAATTGTGCTTCAATTGATAATATTTCGAACTAAACTTAGTTAGTGCTTATTACCAGCAACAGGTTGTAACCAATCATTTACCTCCACCATATTG
>CAIPPE010000203.1 GCA_903866825.1 uncultured Methylococcaceae bacterium | reverse complement strand
TTAGGTCTGGTCGGGGGGTATCTGATTTATAAATATAGAAAGGAAATCATTTCAAGTACGACTAAAGCGGTCGATGCGGGTAAAGATTTTGTGTTACAGCAAAAAGAAAATCTTGAAGATCTCGTCGCAGAAAGCAAAGAATAAATGTTAGTTTCTTAGCCTGTTCATTCTGTTATCTGAATGAATTGACGTCATTGACGGGTGTCTTGTAGAGTGCATACAAGACACCCGTTTTGTTTATTAGGGGTTTTTTAGGTTATGTCTATCCAAAAAGAATGTGTGTTGCGTTATAGAGAAGACGGGCATGTCAGGTTTCAAATACCCGCTCAACTTTGTAAGGCTGATGCAGCCAATGCTGTTACAGCTGGCATTTCTGGAATAGAGGGTGTCTATCGCGTTACGCTGTATCGCAGCCAGCAGAAACTATCGATTCGTTTTAATGAAGTGGTTTGTGATTTTAAAGCACTGGCCCGACAGTTATTTGATTTATTGGCTGATCTGGAACAACAAGGTGCCTTGGAGCCTCCATCGGTTCCGGCTGTCTCCCAATGGAAAGAAAAGCTGTCAGCCAAACTGGATTCTTTTAAAGTGACCCGCTGGACTAAAGAAAAGTTCGGTGAGGCGAAAGAAACCGTACAGGCTGCCAAAGTGCTGACGAAACTGGGACTGAAGAAACCCAAAGCCTTTTTAAAAGACCCAGAGAAATCCATCATTGATTTTCTTAATGATATTCTGGTGCTGTTTCTTATCAAGCTACATTGGGGAGAAATTACCCAAAACTGGTTGGTAAAGCCACTCAAATATCGTTATGAATGGATGGCTTTGTTTTATATGTTTTTCTTACTGGTTCGTTCACGCAGACAAAAATAGTGACCTCTATGACAGAAACCTATAACGCTACCCATTTCAAGCTGGTTCATCAATTAAAACGCCGCATCCGAATTGAGTCGCTGGTATTAAAGAATGATCAGGAGCGGAGCTATATCTTTGAGATTCTTTTAAAAAAGCGTCCAGAAATAAAGCGGGTTAGGTCGGTTTATGCATTGGGCTCTGTGGTCATAGAGTTTGATCCTGAGCATTTGCCAAAGAAGAACTTGCTGATTCTGCTGGATGCCGTGCTAAGCAATATAGCGCGTAAAAAATCAGTTCAGCATCAGCAGAGTACTCAAGTGTTTGAGGGTCAGATCCAGGAAGTCGATCTTGCCGTTGAGGGCATGTCGTGTGCTTCGTGTGCCTTGTTAATTGAGATGGTATTAAAGCGCGATCCCAGAGTTAAACAGGCCAGTGTTAATTTTGGCACCTCGACTCTAACAGTGTACGGTAAGATAGCCAAGGACGAAGTCAGCGCCAAAGTGGCAACGCTAGGGTACAAAACCTATGCGATGGACACCTTGTCACAACGGAAAATCCTCATTGAAAAAGAACAGATACGGATTCTAAGCGCCAAAAAACATTTTATCTGGGCAGGTGTTTTGAGTTTACCCGTGGTGATCGTTGGGATGAGTATGCCCAAGAGCCGCTGGTTACATTGGCTACAGTTTGTCCTGACAACGCCAGTAGTGTTTTGGTCTGGATGGACTTTTTTTGCTAAAGCGTGGCGTTTGGCCAAGCAGCGTACAGCGAATATGGACACGCTGATTGCCATAGGCGTTGGCTCGGCTTACGGCTATAGCTTACCCAGTTTATTCCGACGCAAAGGCCACATCTATTTTGAAGCGGGTGCCGCCATTATCACCTTTGTGTTACTGGGACGTTTTTTAGAAGAGCGTGCAAAAGGCCAGGCAGGAGAAGCCATTCGTAAGTTAGTCGACTTGCAACCACAAACAGCCACCCTACTTCGGGATGGACAGGAAATTATTATTTCAGTGGATGAGTGTGTTCTTGATGATGAATTATTGATCCGCCCCGGTGACAAGATTCCGACTGATGGTATCGTTATTCAGGGCCTATCGACGGTTGATGAGTCGATGGTCACCGGAGAAAGTATCCCGGTCGTTAAAGAGTCGGGTCATAAAGTGATTGGCGGCTGTGTTAATGGCAGTGGTGTGTTGCGGATAAGGGTCACTGCCGTAGGCATGGATACCGTATTAGCCGGTATTGTCCATATGGTGGACCAGGCTCAGGCCACCAAGCTGCCCATTCAAAAGCAGGTTGACCGAATTTCGGCGGTCTTTGTCCCCGTCGTCATGGTTTTATCGGGTGTTACTCTGGTGGGTTGGTTAGCGATAGGCGCACCGTTTGGGTTTGCTTTTGGTAGTGCCATCACCGTGTTATTAATCGCCTGCCCCTGTGCGTTGGGCTTGGCAACACCCGCAGCGATTATGGTCGGTGCCGGACAAGCCGCTGATGAAGGCATTTATATCCGCAATGGTGAAAGTCTGGAAACAGCGGCCAAGCTGAATGTTATTGTTTTTGATAAAACAGGCACGATTACTGAAGGTAAGCCGAAAGTAACCGATGTCTTTAAAGTATCCCGAATCAGCGAAGAAAATATCATTCGCCTGGCCGCTTCTGCAGAAAACAATTCAGAACACTTTTTGGGTAAGGCGATTGTTGCTTACGCAAAAGAGCAAGCGATTGAACCCCAGGATTGCAGTTATTTCTACAGTGAAACCGGACACGGCATACAAGCAGAAACGGACGGAAAAAAACTGTTACTGGGTAACCGCGAATGGTTAGAGCTTAATAACATTGTAGTAGAACCTTTGTTGATAGCAGCAAACGATTTTTCTCTGCAAGGCAAAACACCGGTCTTTATGGCCGTTAACGGGAAAGCCGCTGCGGTGTTTGGCATTGCAGACAAACCCCGTTTACAGGCCTTACAGGCTATTTCACAATTAAGAAAACTGGGTGTACAAACGTTAATGGTGACAGGGGATACTGAAAAGACGGCCCATTATATTGCTAACATGGTCGGTATTGAAACGGTCATCGCCAATGCCAAACCCGAACAAAAGCTGGCCATTATTCACCAGTTTCAGAGCGAAGGTAAAAAGGTAGGGATGATCGGTGATGGTATTAATGACGCTCCGGCATTGGTTGCTGCAGATGTAGGTTTTGCAATTGGAACGGGCACGGATATCGCCATTGAGTCAGCCGACATGACCCTGGTACATGGCGATATCACTAAAGTAACTGCTGCCATTCAATTAAGTACCGATACCATCCGGATTATAAAGCAAAACCTGTTTTGGGCGTTTGCCTATAACGTAATTGCTATTCCGGTTGCCTCGATGGGAAAACTAAATCCAATGATTGCAGCAGCAGCCATGGCCTTTAGTTCGGTATCGGTTGTTGTCAATTCCTTACGCTTAAGTAAAAAACAGGATTAAACGTGGATCATTCAACGATGGATATGGGTATGGGCATGGAGCATATGGCTCATGCTGCCCATGCGGCAGGTAGTTTTGATTATGGACTGGCCTTTATGGCGGGCGTACTGGGCAGTGGCCATTGTTTAGGCATGTGTGGTGCTCTGGTTTCAGGGTATTTTATGAAGGCAGGACCTTCCAAAAGATACTTGCCTTATTTTGTTTATCAAATCGCCAGATTATTTGTTTATAGCCTGGTGGGTATTGCGGCGGCTGCCCTGGGTTTTGTGCTGGTTTCTAGCGGCGTGTTTGGTAAGGTTCAAAGCATCTTGCAAATGTCTATCGGTGCTATCGTTATTATTTTAGCGATTGGCATACTGGGCCTGATCCCCTTTCAAGGGTCGATCAAACTGATCCCAATGGTATTATTGAGGCGCGGATATGCTGAATCAAGAAAACAGGGGCCGATTATCGGAGCGGCCATTGCCGGGATTTTAAATGGCTTAATGCCCTGCCCGATGACCTTTGCTATGGCAGTCAAAGCAACTTCAGCACCGACTATTCTGCAAGGTGGCTTATTAATGTTAACGTTTGGGGCGGGCACCTTACCCACCATGCTCTTTGTCAGCGTGGCTTTTGGCAAAATGACGGCTAAACTGAGAGGCTTCATGCTAAAATCAGCCGCATTGATTATGATTGTGATGGGGTGTAATACCCTGTATATGGGCATGTCTTTTTACGTTGCCGAGAGCTTTCCAGAACACAATTTCGTTTACGATATTAAAGATCATATTGATCATGCTATTCACTTTCTTGAGATAATGGTTGAATATTACGCAGGTATGATAAAAAACATACAGGGTAATTGAGTTTTAAGTTTACGTAGCGTGCAGTTTGCGTTACAACTCTTATTTTGAACCGCCAAAGAACGCAAGGAAATCTCATGAGCTCACCAGAAGCTACCAGTCCAGAAGAAGTCCAAGTCCGTCTGTCCATTCTCGGTATGCGATGTGCAGGTTGCATTGCAGCCGTTGAGTCAGCCCTCAATGAAGTGGCGGGGGTGACTAAAGTCAGCGTCAATTTTGCCGATCATTCCGCTACCGTTATAGGTGGTGAGACCGAATTAATGAAACAGTCGTTAAAAGCCGCAGGTTATGATGCCGCCGTCATGGAAGGTTTTGAAGACCCCAGTGCCGAAGAGCAGCAGGAAGACCTACGTTATCGGGAGCTGATGAAAAAAGCGATCGTTGCGGGGGCGTTGGGGATTCCGTTGATGTTAGGGGCGCACCTGGACTGGTTCCCGATGATGGGCACGCCAGAAGGCAGCCGCTTTTGGATGGGTGTTGCCTTACTGACCCTTGGAGTATTATTTTACTCCGGTGGACATTTTTTTACCGGCGCTTTTAAGCTGCTTCGCGTCAAACAGACCAATATGGATACCCTGATTGCCTTGGGGACTGGATCGGCCTGGCTTTATTCCTGTGTCGTCATTGATTATTCAAATCTATTACCTTCTTTGTCGGCGCATGCCTATTTCGAAGCCTCAGCGGTTATCCTGGCTTTTATAAACCTGGGTAATGCCCTGGAAACTCGCGCCAGAGGTAAAACATCATTAGCCATACGTTCATTAATCGGCTTGCAGCCCAGAACAGCTCGTGTGGTTCGTGAAGGTCTGGAAATCGATATTGCTATCGATCAGGTGGGGCTAGGTGAAATTTTGCGCGTCAGACCGGGCGAAAAAATTGCGGTGGATGGCGTGGTGTCCGAGGGACATTCCAGCATCGATGAATCCATGTTGACGGGTGAACCGATGCCGATCGAAAAAACCCCAGGGTCCTCGGTTGCAGCTGGTACCATCAACCAGCAAGGCAGTTTTTTATTCACTGCTACCCGGATTGGGCGTGATACTGCTTTGGCTCAAATTATTCACAGTGTTCGTCAGGCTCAAAATGCCAAACCGGCCATCGCCCGACTGGCGGATAAGATTTCCAGCATATTTGTACCCATCGTAGTGTGCATTTCCATTTTCACCTTTCTGGTATGGCTTGCCTTCGGCCCAGAACCGGCCCTGGGTTATGCCTTTGTAACCTCAATGACGGTGCTGGTGATTGCGTGCCCCTGCGCATTGGGCTTGGCTACACCTATTTCAGTGATGGTTGCCGTGGGGCGTGCGGCTCAAACCGGTATTTTAATTCGTAAGGGTGAAGCACTACAAAGCGCCGGAAAAATTACCTGTTTGATCCTGGATAAAACCGGTACGGTCACCACGGGTAAACCCAGTCTGGCAACGGTAAGCGCCTTTCAGGATTATAACGAAGACCGGGTTTTACAATTGGCCGCCAGCCTTGAATCCGGTTCAGAACATCCGTTGGCTGCTGCAATTCTAAGCGCTGCTCAAAACAAAGGGCTATCACTTGAAAAGGTCAGAAAATTTGAAGCAGTGGCCGGACATGGTATAGCAGGACGTATTGGTGATCACCACTGGCTGTTTGGTAACGTCGCTCTACTGGCTGAGCACAGTATTGATACTACCCAACATAGCCAGCTCATGGCGGAATTGTCGAGCCAGGGACAAACACCGATGCTCTTGGCTAGTGATAATGCAGTCGTTGGTATTATTTCTGTAGCCGATCCAATTAAAGCCGATTCGGCTGCAGCTATTCAGCAACTGCACAACCGGGGTATTCGCTTGATTATGGTCACTGGCGATAATGACATCACCGCCAGAGCCATCGCTGCTCAAGCCGGTATCAGCGAGATTCGTGCTCAGGTATTACCCCAGGATAAAGCTATAATCATTAAAGAACTTCAGTCTCAGGGTGAAATCGTCGGCATGGTCGGCGATGGTATCAACGATGCCCCTGCCCTGGCACAAGCCAATGTCGGTTTTGCGATTGGCACCGGCACCGATGTGGCGATAGAAAGCGCGGACATTGTGTTGCTGCAAGGCTCGCTACTCAAGGTTCCTGAAGCCATCATCCTGTCAAGACTGACTGTAACCAATATTAAACAAAATCTGCTGGGGGCCTTTATTTACAACACCATTGGCATCCCGGTAGCGGCAGGTTTGCTGTATCCGTTATTTGGTGTCTTATTGAATCCAATGATAGCGGGTGCCGCGATGGCTATGTCTTCCGTAACGGTAGTGAGTAATGCCAATCGCTTACGCTGGATCAAACTCGAAAGTCTGGATTCTAATGAGCACCCTGTTAATCAGGCTTTAAATACTGCGCTAAACAAGCTATGGAAATACTGCGAACAGCACATCAAATTGGGTCAATAAATTATCGAAATTTCTAGCTGTTGCTTTACAACTATGAATGACGACGGAATTTGTCTCTCAAGCGCAGAGCAACTTAACAGCTCCTGTCATTGCCTGTCACTCAACCGGAAGGCTTTACAAAACCAACTGATTGAACTAGATGATACGGGTGATTTATATCGGATGATCGTTACTGATCGGCCCAATCTAATTTCAGATTCGGCGGTATTTGTTAGTCAGGAATGCCTTAATCAGCAACTTAAAATTATCGCTGCGCTGGAACAGGTCATCCATATGCCGGCTTATCAGGAATACGTGCTGCGCTATGCCCCACAAACTGCACAATTTTTGCCCAAAGCAAGCGGTGTTTTTGTAGGCTACGATTTTCATCTCTCCCCCGAAGGTCCAAAGCTGATTGAGATAAACTCCAATGCGGGTGGTGCCTTAATCAACGCCTTAGTGATACGCGCCCAAAAGGCCTGTTGCGAGAAAGTCCGAGGCTTGCAACCGGGTAAAGTAAATTTTCTACAGCAGCTTATTGACCCACCCGAAACGTTATTCATGGCAATGTTTCATCATGAATGGCAGGCGGAACGTGGCACAATCCCTTTACAGCGTATTGCTATCGTCGATGATAAACCCGAAACGCAGTATATGTTACCGGAATTTATCCTGTTCAAACATCTGTTCAAACAGCATGGGATTGACGCGGTAATATGTGACCCATCCGAGCTTAGTTATCGCGATTCAGCTATTTGGCTGGGTAATTTAAAAATCGATTTAATTTATAATCGCTTAACAGATTTTAGTCTCGAAGAGGACAATCAAAAATCTCTCCGGGAAGCGTATCTGGCAGGTGATGTGGTACTAACCCCACACCCAAGAAATCATGCCATTTACGCAGACAAACGGAATCTGATTTGGCTCTGTAACGATGATTTTCTTCAAATTATCGGTGTGGAGGCTCACATTAGGGATATTCTGGTTCAGGGTATCGCCCATACCTTTCTTGTCGATGCAAAAGACTCAAAGGCGCTTTGGTCTGAGCGTAAAAAACTGTTTTTTAAACCCGCCAAGGGCTTTGGCAGTAAAGCGACTTATCGCGGCGATAAATTAACCCAACAGGTTTTTGCCACTATTTTACAACACGACTATGTCGCTCAGACATTGGTTAAACCCAGTGAACGGCAACTAGAAATCGATCACGGCATTGTCAACTTCAAACTGGATTTGCGCCACTATGTTTATCGAGGCAAAAGTCAATTACTCTGCGCACGCCTTTATCAAGGACAAACAACAAACTTTCGTACCCAAGGGGGTGGTTTTGCACAAATAGTTGTTCTCTGATACCGGATATGCGTGCATATCCGGTAACGCCTGTTTAATTTAATATCCCAGAATACAGGGAAGTCTCTAAATATTTACCTCAATACGTTCTCTTTTTGTTTTCTTTTTCTTGATTTCTTATTTTATCTTGGTAAGATAATAAGCAGTCAACAGAAGAAGAGCACAACCTCCATCATGAATGTTTTAACCCGACGACAGCGTGAAATCTACAATTATTTACGTGAACATAATGACAGCTTTGCTTGCCCGCCCAGTTTGGAAGAGCTTTGCGTCAGGCTGCGAGTAGCTTCACGAGGATCTTTGTATAAACACATTATTGCCTTAATTAATGCCGGCCTGGTGGAACCCTTTACGGGGAATAAACAGGCCGGGATTCGCTTAACCATTCAAGCTCTTAATGACGAAGAACCCGAAGAACAGGGACTCCCTTTTATCGGCACTATTGCCGCTGGAAGACCCATCGAAGCCTTGGAAAATATTGCTTATATGACCGTACCCGATGCTTTAAAAACAGATAAACCCTGTTATGTACTGCAAGTAAAAGGTGACTCCATGATTGATGCCGGTATATTTGATGGTGACTGGGTAGTTATTGAGCAACGGGATTATGCAAAAAATGGTGAAATCGTAGTGGCTTTAATTGAAAAATCAGAAGCCACTTTAAAATACATTCAACAAAGTACAGAACAGGTATTGCTAATACCTGCCAATACCAATATGACGGCTTTTTCCTATCGACCTGACCAAGTAGAAATCCAGGGGGTATTGGTCGGCCAAATGCGTAGCTATCGGTCACATTAAAATTTTTATTAACGAGGAGAACAACCATGCAACAAAGAATTCATATGCAGGACCAAGTCAATAATAAAGTAAACGAGATTATGAGACATTATAAAAGAAGGCCTGTCGCCCAAATCTTACAGGTTTTAAAACAATTTATTCGACATACATCAAGTGTCTGATGAGCTAAATCAACTGTTCTAAAATTTGACCATTGCGGTATTCCCGTTATATTGGCATAAGCAGCGAGGCTTGAAAACCATCACTGAACAACTCATGCAGAGGGTATTAAAAGAAGTGTTTTCGAGGTAAACTTATCGAAAGACTTTCTAAACTAACTAAAACTATAAAAACGGGAATAGATATGCAAGTATTAAAAAGACACTTCAAACAACATGTTACTTTGATCTCTATCTGTCTGCTGCTGTCTTCCAGCTTTGCAATGGCAGCAACAGACTTAACGGCACAAGAAAACTACCTTAAGGCACGCGTCAAGAGCCTTGAGCAAAATGGAAACCACGAGAATCATATAATCCCTATCGAAAAAAGCCTGGATTTTCATGGCGTATTCTATGGTTTTCTTCCCTGCAAGGATTGCAATGGCATTAAGTCTACCCTGTCTTTAAAGCAAAAAAACAATTATCTGTTAGTCACGCAGCCAGCAAAAGAATCTTCAAGGGAGATTTATGAAAAGGGAAAATACGATTGGAATGAAGAAACTCATACCGTTGTTTTAACACCACGTGACGATTCAAAGCCACGGCAATATCAAATTAAAGATGAAGGAACGCTGGTTCTGATGAACAGTGATGGTACGCCAATGCCAGAAAAACAGTCAGATAGCTATACCCTACGTAGAAGTGATACCGTAAAGGCAAGAGAAGTCCATATTCACTAGAAAGATTGAAACTATAGGGGTCTTTGGTTTAAGACCTCTATAGTAAATCGCTAGATCACCGCAAGAACGTTAATAAACGTCCCTGACGTAACGTTTATCTTTTTTCAATTGATTAACGTAATCAATAGCTTGTTGCTCCGATAATTTACCATGCTCAGCAATGACATTATGTAAAGCCTGATCAACATCTTTTGCCATTCGGTACGCATCACCACACACAAAGAAATAACCACCCTGCTCTAACCACTGAAACAGTTCAGCGCCTTGTTCGAGCATACGATCCTGTACATAAATCTTAGCTTCCTGATCCCTGGAAAAAGCCAGATCCAGACGTGTTAAGAGACCTGATTCCTGATAGGCTTCCAGTTCATCACGATAAATGTAATCGGTTGCCGCGTTTCTGTCACCAAAAAATAGCCAGTTCTTTCCTGCGGCTTTTCTATAAGCACGCTCTTGCAAGAAAGCTCTAAACGGTGCGATACCCGTACCCGGCCCAACCATAATCATGGGCAGACTATTATCCTCTGGAACCCTAAAGACTTTATTGGGAGTAAAGAAACAACGTACAGGCGTTTCGGGTGTCACTAAATCCGCTAAAAAAGTAGAACAAACACCCTTATGATGACGGGTATGAGCATCATACCGCACACTAGCAACCGTCAGATGCACGGCTTCAGGCGATTGCTTACCACTTGAAGAAATTGAATAGGCTCTATGCTGCAAGGGTTTTAAAAGTGCAATAAACTCGGCTGCTGCAAACTCGCACACAGGGTTCTGCAATAGCAAATCCAGCGTATCCCGACCCCATAAATAATCAGATAACTTGTCTTTATCACCTGAGGCAAGAATGCCGTTAAACTCTTGATCACCCGAACGGGTTGCAATTTCTTCAACTAATTCTTTACTGGGTGTTTTAATTTCAAAGTGCGTTCTTAGTGCAATTTCTAATAAAACTAACTCACCATTAACGGGCACTTCCTCATCTCCATTACAGGCTAACGCTTTGATTATATCAGCGACTAATTCAGGGCAATTTGTCGGCACGACACAAAGCGCATCACCCGCCTCATAACTTAAACCGGAACCAGCAATAGAAATTTCATAATGACGGGTCTCTTTTGAAGACGAGGCATCTGTTAATAAGCGGTTAACCAGTAACTTCGCTGGATATGGATTTTTACGATTGAATTCAGGTTTTTCGGCCGCCTGAGTATCAGTTTCTGTATTAACAGCACCAGTGCCCCCAGCTACCTGAGGGATGACCGCTGATATCCAGCGCTCTGCAGGTTCTTCAAAATCGACATCACAATCGGTACGCTCATAAATACGGGTTGCACCTAACTCGGCCAATTTATTATCCCAATCAATACCGGCCTGACAGAATAAGTCATAACTGGTATCACCCAATGCCAGAACAGAATATTTAACACCCTCAAGTCTAGGCATAGTATCAGCAGAAACACTCTCCCAGAGCATTTGGGCATTATCAGGCATTTCACCCTCACCATAAGTACTGGTAATAATAAGCAAATAATCGATAGCAGGCAAAGCAGCCGCCTCAATCTCATCCATACTTTTTACAATCGGCTCCAGGCCATAAGTTTTAGCAACAGCCCCTGCATCATTAGCTACTGATTCTGCGCTGCCAGTTTGACTTCCATACAGGATAGTAATTGTACGTGTTTCTGTCTCAATCGATGAACCCGTGTTTTGATTCATATGGGTTTGCATACCGGTAAAGAAACCGCTTAACCAGGCACGCTGGCCTTCGTTGTAGGGAGCATCAAGTAGAATTTTAGATAATTTCATTTAAGTTACTGACAATTAAATTATTATTTAAGGGACATATGCACACAGTTTAAAGCCGGATTATGCCTGCGCAAATCCGGCTTAGTTTAATTATCTGCTGTGCAAGCGTTCACAATATTAAGCGGCCTGTTCGTTGGACAGTCCTTGAACTATTGCCAGACCGAGCAAGCCAGCCAAATATTCTTCGATACAAGGAATATTTACTAACGCCCGTTTATTTATAATGTCCTGCTCAATAATCCATGCAGTAGAACCAATGGAATAAATACTTTGTACAGAACGGTTAATCAAGGCTTTTTTATAATCATTAAGGCGCTTATTGGCTAACAGATAAGCAAGATGTTCATCACTGTAATTACTATAAGCTTCACGGGTGCTTTTAACGAGCGCTTCCTGTAACTTACGAGGCCGCTCTAAAATAAGCTTACGCGCTGCCCGCTCAATGTCAACCTGAGTACGCTGAGTTTCTGGCAGATTTTTAAGTAAATCTTTAGCGCATTGCTGGGCTTTTTCAAGTACTGCAAAACTATTAATCAATTTGAACATTAAAGACTTATCAGTCGAGTCATACCCTGGAACAGCACCGCCAAATATGGGCTGAGACGTTTCATAGGCTTTTTTGACCTGCTCGATCTGTTGTTGAGCCAACGCTTGCGACAACTCTTCGATCATTTCTTTACGCTCTATGGTTTGCTGTAAAAACTCTTTGGCTTGAGTTTTGTAGAGCCACAAAGGCATCGCAAATTTAAAATGCTGACGTTCTGTTTGCCAGTTTTCGAGTAAAGCTCTTGCCTTACTTGAATTAGCAAAATCTGCATGCTGCTCAAGCATCGCCAATATGAATTGCTCATGCGCACGCGCTTCATTAGTCTCTTCACTCAAACTATGCAATGCAACCGAAGTTTTATCGTACAGTTTTTCAAGTAAGTTCTCTGGGTCATACTGGTAAGCATTACCGCCAGACATCCCATTACAGAAGCCTTTACCAAAACCACCGATATTAAGCACAGAGCCATTAGTCATATATTCGCAAGCAAAATCGCCTACACCTTCAACAACCGACATTGCACCAGAGTTTCTTACCGCAAAACGGTCACCCGCTTCCCCATTGATAAAGAACTTACCACCGGTCGCACCGAATAAAGCAAAGTTGCCAATCAAGACGTTATTACCCGGTGTTTTAATACCACCACCTGGAGATTCAACCACTAAGGTACCACCACAAGCAGACTTACCCACACCATCATTACAGGTTCCTAAATGCTCCATGCGCATACCGTCATTTAAGAAGGCCGCATAACTTTGCCCTGCAGAACCATGGGTACGAATGACAATACTATCAGGCGCTAAATACCGACGTCCTTGTGGGTGTGTATAAATAATCTTTGAATCGACAATTTGCTGTTCCGTCAACTCATAAGACAACAAGCGTTCAATATCAATCGCTGCCTGCCCACCCACTGATTTATTACAGTTATTGAGTTTAAAGCCCTCGCCTTCAATTACTAATTGTGACGATTGACCCTCAACAATAAAGGCTTTAGCGTGTTCGATAATTTTATCATCGACATTAAAACTGGCTTCCAGATAAACCGGCTTTGGCACAACAATCACATCAACTTTAGCCAGCATCTTGGTTAAATCAAGCTGACCCACCATAGACGGATGATCAATCAAATGCAATAAATCCGTTTTGCCACGAATTTCCTGCAAACTCTGATAACCCAAAACAGCCAGTATCTCACGCACTTCATGGGCCAGATTCATAAAATACTGCGCTAGCACACGTGAGTCACCTTTAAACTCTTCATGCTCAGTAGTTAAACCGGCTGGACATTTAATGTTGCAATTCTTTGCCATCACACAACGCAGCATCATCAGTACCGTAGTACCAAACTCAAAAGAATCAGCACCTAAAATAGCTGACTTAACTACGTCCAGGCCACTTTGATGGGCACCACTGCCACGTAAGATAACTTTGTCACGCAACCCGTTAACAGCCAAGGCTTGATGGACTTCTGCAATACCAATCTCAGGTGAACGGCCACTGTTTTTTAAACTCGTTACTGCTGCCGCACCTGTTCCACCGGTATTACCCGCGACATTAATAACATCCGCACCCGCTTTAGCCACACCGACAGCAATAGTACCAATCCCTTCAGAAGAGACTAACTTAACACCGACTTTAACACGTGCTGCTTTAGCATCATGTATCAACTGACCTAAATCTTCAATAGAATAAGTGTCGTGATGGGGTGGCGGACTCACCAACTCCACTCGGGGTGTACCGCCACGTAAGGCGGCAATTTCCACAGACACTTTAGCGGCGGGTAATTGTCCACCTTCACCAGGCTTTGCACCTTGAGCGATTTTAATCTCGATCTCTTTGATATTGGGGTCTGCTAAATAACCCGCCCAAACACCAAAACGACCTGAAGCAAACTGTTTAATGTTGCAAGAACGTAGGGTATTAAAACGACTTGAATGTTCACCACCCTCACCCGAATTACTTAACGCGCCAACAATATTAATCCCTTCCGCGACGGCTTCATGCGCTTCTGCAATTAAAGCCCCATGACTCATTGCCCCTGAAGCCAAAGTAGCAGTAATCTCATGCGCGGGTTGCACGTCTTTTAAAGCCAGCGGGTCACGCGCTGGTTTGATATGGCTTAAATAGTTAGCCAATAAAGTCGTGGTATCCGTCACCTTAAGTTCAAGCGCCTCACCCGATACGGCAGCAGTAAAGTCAGTGTCCGCAAATCGGTTTTTAAAGTGTGCAGCCAACTGTTCTAAACGCTCTGCAGAAGAGTTCGATGACAAAACAATCTTGTAGCTATCTTCGGTAACGACTGCAACACGTAAGCCGCGAATTAAATAATTAATATTACCGCGTAAATTCTGTTTACCTAAAATGCGATCAAACTCAGCCGTGGTATTGGCTGCACTCACATCGGCAGGGAAATCCATAATATCGCGTAAAGAAGCCGGTCTTGAGTCTCTTTCCAAATACAGGTTTTTCGCAAAGCTACGATAAGCAGGGGTAATTCCAAAACTATCAATCTGTTCTGGAGTACGCTTTTCATAACCCGTATCAAGATAAGCCGTATCACTGGCAACCGGTGATTTATCTTGAGGAATATACAAAATGGCCTCATCGGTCATATTGATATATTCTCTAACAGCGGTATTCCCGTAGGAATGGCCTGCTCCATCCTGACGTTCTTTGAATAAACCCAGGAAAGGAATATCTTTTTCTTCACGAACCGTTAAGGCCTTTTGGTGCCATTCAACCACACTAGCGGCAATATCCGCATAACGCACGCCACCTACTGAAGCATGGATATTCGGAAAGTAACCACTTAAGCGTGGCTCATCAGTATCAAGATAATTGGACTCGAAGAACTCACCACCGATATAACTTTCTACCGTACACAGACCAAACTTACCCATGGTCTTCATCAATGATTTTTCGATACCCTTTTGAAACTTGTATAAAACCTTTTCCCGTTCTGCCGCAGGATAATGACTCACCACCCGATTATGAACACTCAAAGCACAAACCGCTGAAGCGCCAAAACCTAATAGCGTTGCAATATCGTGCGGACTCGCTGCCTGACCCGTTTCTGCTATCAGTGAGGAATTAAAACGTAAACCTTGCTTGACTAAATGCTGATTAGCCGCTGCAACCATTAATAATGCAGGAATCGCTGCCAACTCAGAACTAATCTTTAGATCGCTTAAAATAACAATGCCAACGTTATTCTTTGCTGCTTGTTCAACCTGCTCACAAACACTCAACAATGCCGATTCTAAAGCAGCTTCATTAGCTTTTCGATCATGTAAAACTGGCTGATAGACCATATCCAGAGTAATTGAACTGACACTGGTTTGTCTACGAATCTGTTCCAGATGCGCTCTGCTCAAGATAGGCGTTTCAATAACTAATTGCTTGCTATCTTCATCAGAGAAGTTAGGTTTTGCACCCAATGCAACCCGCAAAGTCATCCCGTCACTTTCTCTGATGGAATCCAGGGGAGGATTTGTGACTTGAGCGAAACGTTGGCTAAAATAACGGGACATGCCGCCTTCAGCACTGGACAAGGCATTAGGCGCTAAACCGTAACCCATCGCAGACACTTTTTCCATGCCGGTAGCCAGAATGGGATCTAGCAAGAACTTAAAGCTCTCCTGATTTAATGAATAAGCCGTATGTTGCTGATCAACCGTAAAAGCATGCTCATGACTGATTTCAGACAAATCTACTGTGGGCAAATCAGACAAATGCAAACAGCGCTTAACCAATAATGCCTGATAATCCTGCTCGGCAGCCAAACGATCTAAAACCTGATGATTGTTGTACGCTTCGCCAGTACTGTGATCAAAATACAGCATGCCACCAGCCTCAATACGGCCCCGTTTTAAAACATCTTTAGGGGGAAAATCAATTTGACCCGCTTCTGACATCACGGCTAAATATTCATGGGTTTCAACCGAACGCAAAGGCCGTAAACCTAAACGATCCAATCGCGCGCCCACACGAATACCGTCGTTAAATATCAAGGCCGCTGGACCGTCATTTTTTTCTTCATAGAGACTAAAATACTCCAGCATCGCACGGACTGCAGGCGATAAGGTGGTATCATTTTCCCAGGCAGGCGGCATCATCGCTAACACTGCTGTGACAATATCCATATCATCTTCGTTGATACGGCGCGTCAATGTCTGATCTAAACGACCGGAATCAGACTGACCCTTTGGGAAAATAACATGCTTGTTATGCTGTCTGGCAATCGCACTTTCACTTAAACGGTTTTTCTTGTCGGTATTCAGTTCACCATTATGCGCCATATACCGGAACGGCTGCGCCATCATGGTCGCAGGGGCGGTATTGGTAGAAAACCGGGTATGGAAAAACAGCGTACTGATTTCGTGATCCGTGTCATACAGATCTATGAAATAAGGAATCACTTCAAAAGAATTTAACCGGCCTTTATAAACCTGAGTACGAGAGCTCATGGATAAGGGGTAAAAACCTGTTAATTCGGGGCGACTAAAGCCTTCAACTTCCAGATCCAGCAAGGCTGCTTGTATATGCTTTTCAAAGGCTTTATGAGAAGCTTTTTTCAAGCTTTCCGGACGACCGAACACACACTGCTTGATAGGTAACTGAGCTTTTATTGAGGCCGCATTAAGCACCTCATTATCAACAGGCACATTACGCCACAACAGGATGGGTAAATCAAAGCTGATGAAGTGACGTTCAATCAGTTCATTTGCTGCTGAATCATAATGATCATGATCTTCAGGAAAAAAGAAGTTGGCAACGCCAAAATCTCCCAGCTCAAGATCCTTGATACCGGTAATTTTACGAAAGAATTTAAGAGATAAATCGATATTAACGCCTGCACCATCACCTATCCCTTCGGCACTCATCCCACCACGATGCGGAATGGTACATAAGGCTTCATGAGACTTAACCAGCAAATCATGCGTTTGTTTACTTTGTTTGTGAGTGATAAAACCCACACCGCAGCTATCCTGCGATAAATCAGCGTTGTAAAGCATAGCGTTTTTATCTCTCATATTTTCGTTATATGCAGCGTCTAGTATTGGTCATATCAAAGTTCATCAGAGCACTATACTTCCGATTAACCCATGAACTGACCGTAAGATTATTTACAAGTCATTTAATAAACCGACCAATGTTAGCATAACCCGATTTATTTGTCATTGATGGACATGCAATTTCAGCAATTACAAATTTAAAGCCTTAGGTTTTAACTGGTTATTCGATCCTGCCATTTAGCATAAATTGCATCAGATGTTGCCAGTTATCAAAAGGGATAAATTGCAGTAGCGTAGGTAAGTTTTCGAAGAAAGTTCGCCTGGAGGGAGCCGAATTTCTGACGTCGCGGTAAGCTTCATCCAACCATTCAAGTGCGGTATGGGTGAGGAAGGCCAACAGGTTTACCGTGAAAGCCCCCGTACTCCAGACAAGCATAACCCTACTGCCCTAGACAGTATAATAAAATCAATAAGTTATTGATCAGTTTAAAGCAGGTTTTGTTACTGGCAACTTGCCGATTTTTTTAAGAGCCTTGATCCAGCGTGGCGCATTTTTTTGCGGACATGGCCTCGTAATCGACCCCGGGATCACAATAGGGCTCATGCCGCTACAGCATAAAATAAATGATACGAATCAATTTATGGGCAATGGCAACAATGGCTTTTTTATGGCTCTTGCGAGCCATAAGACTTCGGTATTTCGCAGCCAAGGAACTCTTGGTGTTACGTGCTGCATTGGCACATTCACATAAAATATAACGGACAATCGCATTGCCCTTGCGGGCCTGCAGCCATGCCGTTGAGATGGCAGGGTGATCCTATGCGCATCCGGCAAGTATTAACAATCTTAATTAGTAATGCTGTTAAATTTACAGAGCAAGGCGAAGTATATGTTAAATTCATCCAATCGATCGAATCAGATAGTCCTGCTAAATTGCAATTTGCAGTACATGATACAGGTATAGGAATATCTGAAGAAACTAGGTCTCGGTTATTTATGCCTTTTATTCAAGCTGAGAGTTCGACTTCTCGACGTTTTGGTGGCTCTGGTTTGGGACTGTCTATAAGCAAAAAACTAGTTGAACTTATGGGTGGCTCAATCGGTGTTAATAGCTTATTAGATAAAGGCTCCTGTTTTTGGTTTACCTTACCAATCAAGCAAAGCATTGCCGAAGCTGATAATACCTTTATTAGTCCATACTATGACTTTTCGGGTAAGCGAAGCTTGATTGTGGATGACAATGCAACAAACCGGAGCATTCTTAACAACTACCTAAACAACTGGGGGTTGACAGTCAGTGAAACTGATAATGGTGGCTCTGCACTGATAAAATTGCAAAGTTCAATACTTCAAGGTATACGATACGATCTTATTCTGGTTGATATGCAGATGTCGGGGATGGAGGGTATTACATTTGCTAAATGTCTAAGCAAAATACCTACATTAGCTTCCTTACCAATTATATTATTATCACATGACTATTTTGAGCCAAGCGACTATCAAGATACTGGTATCACACACTGCCTGTTAAAACCGGTGCGACATATGCAACTCTATAATGCAGTCGTTAATGTCCTTACAGATGTATTTAATACGCCCACCGTCCACTCTCCAGAAACTAAACAACTAAATTATCAACTCAAAAAAGTACTTGTTGTTGAAGATAACAAAATAAATCAAAAAGTCATTGTTTCGAAGCTTGGTAAATTTAATATTGTACCTGACGTGGAAGAAAATGGGCTACTTGCTCTCGACAAACTGGCACACTGCTCTTACGATTTGGTATTCATGGATTGCCATATGCCAATTATGGATGGTTATACCGCGACCCGTGAACTACGTTTTTTGGAGGCCCAGCAAAATTTACCGTATCAAACAGTGATAGCACTCACGGCAAATGCGCTGGAAGGTGAACGTCAGAAATGCTTAACGGCTGGAATGGATGATTACATAACCAAACCTATCGATTCTAAGCAACTAATGGAAATATTAATGAAATATTTAGGAGACTGCACTCTAATAATAAATCAAACTAATCATTGACCCCTCTTTGATCAAATTGAATTTGCTTTAATAGCAATTCTTGTATCTTGTAGCTTTGCATTCCCTGATCATATTTTTAGCTTGTTTAAGCTGTTGCTTACTCATTTGCTTTGCAAGATCATCCCGATGCTCTACAGCGTCTAACTCACCCTGAGCTGCAGCAAAATATTTCCACACATAAGCTCGCATATTGTTTTGTGCGACTCCCTCACCCACATCATACATATAGCCTAGGTTATTTTGTGCTTTGGGATAACCTTGCATCGCAGCTAACTGAGTCCACTTAAATGCTTTTCGATCGTCTTCTGGAACACCTTTACCGAATTGATACATAATAGCTAAGGAATATTGTGCTTTTGCATCTCCTTGTTTAGCTTTTTTCAAAACTGCTTTATAGTCTGCAAATGTGCACATTGAAAAAAACAACACTACAAAAAAAAGCAGCACTTTGGATATTTTCATTATCATAGCGGATTAATTTACTATCATCAGTTGCTTGGTTCGGTATCAATCAAAGGCTATAACTCTATACAGACTTTAAAAATATAAGATTTAAAAACGTACTATATAGCTCTTCCATTAATTAGCTATACTGATACTCACATCTTGCTTTAAACGTGATTTACTATCAAGTTATTATACCGATAAAATTTATATGAGCCATGAAAGGGATTTTAACAAAACATCATTAGTACACTCACATTTTTCTTAGTAACTTTGAGATACTTAACCATGATGATACATTCATAAAATACGAACAAGTATTCATAAATGGTAATTGTTAAAATTCAATTTTATTATGCTCTCCGACATCAAGTATTAATAAACACGCACAAAAAGTTTATAATTTAGGGTCTACTATCCCCACAGTACTGTTAGGTGGTGAAGTGAGGATAGCCATACTCGGACAGACATCAAATCATCTGGCAAATCGAGTTTTGTTATGACTTACTTAACCAAACTTAATAATACTCCTGCTGCCACGGCAGAACCAATAACACCGGCTACATTGGGTCCCATCGCATGCATTAAAAGAAAGTTATGGGGATTGCTTTCTAAACCCAGTTTGTTTGCTACCCTGGCAGCCATAGGCACAGCAGAAACTCCAGCCGCCCCAATCAAAGGATTGATAGGGGTATCACTGAATCGGTTCATAATTTTCGCCATAATAACCCCCGAAGCAGTTCCTATAGCAAAAGCAATTGCACCTAATGCTAAAATACCGAGTGTTTGAAATTGTAAAAAAGCATGTGCACTCAACTTTGATCCAACAGACAAGCCTAAAAAGATAGTCACAATATTGATCAGTTCATTTTGCGCGGTTTGACTTAAACGTTCAACTACGCCGCACGCATTCATCAAATTACCCAAAGCAAACATCCCAATCAGAGGAGTAGCGGAAGGCAATAACAGAACAGACAAAACTAACAGCATCAATGGAAATACAATTTTCTCAGTTCTGCTGACCACACGCATTTGTTGCATTTCAATTTTTCGCTCATCTTCTGTCGTTAATGCACGCATGATAGGCGGCTGAATTAAAGGTACGAGTGCCATATAAGAATAGGCAGCAACAGCAATCGCACCGAGCAGATCAGGCGCCAACTTTGAAGCTACGTAAATAGCTGTTGGGCCATCAGCACCTCCGATAATACCAATCGCCGCAGCATCTCTTAAACTAAACTCCAAACCGGGAATCGCATTAAGAGCTAAAGCACCTAATAACGAAGCAAAGATACCAAATTGCGCAGCAGCACCTAATAACATGGTTTTTGGGTTGGCCAACATAGGGCCAAAATCAGTCATTGCTCCAACACCCATAAAGATAAGCAAAGGAAAAATACCCAACTTAATACCGAAATATAAGTAATATAATATACCACCTTCTTCGGCAATACCTGCCACAGGAATATTACTCAAAATCGCGCCAAAACCAATAGGTAATAATAGCAAAGGTTCAAAACCTTTTTTAATAGCTAGAAACAGCAACAAAAACCCAACCAGCATCATAAATGCCTGACCGCTAGTAAAGTTATATAGGCCTGTACTTTGCCAGAGTGATAGCAGATTTTCCATAAAATGTCTCTTGATAAGCTAAGTTGCTATAAGGTAACTAAAGCATTACCGCCTGCGACTGCACCGCCTTCCTTAATATGGACAGCACTGACAGTACCTGCGAATTTAGATCGCACTTCGGTTTCCATTTTCATGGCTTCCATTATGACAACCACTTCGCCTTCTTCAACAACGCTACCCACCTCAACGAGAATTTTTAGTATGTTTCCCGCCATAGGTGCATATACGCTAGAACCAGAACTTTCTATCACTGGCTGTGTACTTGCTTCAGTAACGACAGGCTGAATTTTTAACGCTGCACCCACTGGCCCTACAGTTACATTGAAATTTCTACCATCAACATTAACGGTATAGGTTCCTATACTACCCTCGCCTGCAGCGACTGTTGTTTTAGGCACTTCAACGGTATTAATCACTGGAGCTTGATCAGGCGCAGCTTCAAAAGCGGCTGGATTACCCCGGTTGGCCAAAAACTTCCAGCCCACTTGAGCGAACATACCATTGATTAAGGCATCCTCTGCAATATTTTTAGCGAGCTTTACACCTTCTGCTTTCGCTTTTTCTTGCACTTCTGCAATCAATTTATCCATTTCTGGCTGGATTAAATCAGCGGGTCTGCAAGTAATGGGTTCAGCACCCGCTAACACTCTATCTTGTAACTCTTTATTAACAGGTGCCGGTGTTGCGCCATATTCACCTTTTAATACACCTGCGGTTTCTTTGGTAATGGTTTTATAACGCTCGCCTGTCATTACATTCATAACAGCTTGCGTACCCACAATTTGAGAAGTAGGGGTTACTAATGGGATGAAACCTAAATCTTCACGCACCCTGGGTATTTCACGTAACACCTCGTCAAATTTATCAGAAGCGCCTTGCTCCTTTAACTGGCTTTCCATGTTGGTCAACATGCCACCCGGGACTTGTGATATTAAAATCCGACCATCAACACCTTTCAGACTACCTTCGTATTGTGCATATTTCTTGCGTATATCTCTAAAGTAGAGCGCAATATCTTCTAGTTTAACTAAATCCAAGCCTGTTGCTCTATCTGTACCTTCAAGACTTGCAACGATTGTCTCTGTCGCACTATGACCATAGGTCATACTCATCGATGAGATGGCCGTATCGACATTATCAATCCCCGCTTCTGCGGCTTTAATCAAAGTGGCAACGCTTAAACCGGTTGTAGCATGACAATGCAAATGGATTGGAATTTTAGTGCTCTTTTTCAAGCGACTAACCAATTCAAAAGCATCATAAGGTTTGAGCAACCCCGCCATATCTTTAATACAGATAGAATGCGCACCCATATCTTCAATCTGCTTACCCAAGTCTACCCAGACATCGATAGTATGAACAGCACTCGTGGTATAAGAAATTGTACCTTGGGCATGAGCATTGGTATTAAGCACGGCTTTAACAGCGTGCTCGATGTTTCTCATATCATTCATCGCATCAAAGATACGGAAAACGTCAATCCCGTTCACTGCACAGCGTTCAACAAACTTATCAACCACATCATCTGCATAATGCCGATAACCTAAAATATTTTGCCCTCTAAGCAACATTTGCTGGGGTGTCTTAGGCATTGCAGCTTTAAGAGTTCGCAGTCTTTCCCAAGGGTCTTCGCCTAAATATCGGATACACGCATCAAATGTTGCTCCTCCCCATGACTCAATAGACCAATAACCGATCTGGTCAAGTTTCTCACAGATTGGCAGCATATCTGCTATGCGTAGACGAGTGGCTAAGATAGATTGATGAGCATCTCTTAAGACTACTTCAGTGATAGCTAGGGGCTTTTTTTTATCTTTGGCCATTCTAAATATTTCTCCAAGAATCTTGTAGGTTCGAAATTGTTAACCTTTTGGGTCGTTTAAAGCACATAAAACGATTGATACGACTCAGGTCAGTGTCAGGCAACTGACTCACATTGACTTTATTTGTGTTGTCTCCGATGTTGATGAACAGCTGCTGCTATAGCAGCAATTACACTCTTATCAATACCAGTTGATAGAGAAGTTGATATCCCGGATACAGGTACATCGGGGAAAAATCGTTGAATTAATGTAGACATGATATTGACTGCATACACCAGCATCGTCAAAAACAGAAATACAATGCCCATCCCGGCAAACATTAATTCAACCCCGCTACTCATCATTTCTGCCATTTCGCTAAACCTTGAGTTAATACTCTGTATATCTATTAAAAATGCTGATACCTTGATGACTCTTTATAAAGCGTCAAAGTGAATTTACTATAAAAGCACTCTCTATACAACCTCATATCTTCATTTAGAAGAAACGAAAGAGATGTTTGATATAATTTGATAATCCATATTATCGAAGTTGACAAGCACAAGCCACAATAAATTGATGTGCCAAGCCCTATTCAATTTTCTTTATAACGCCGCTAACGCACCCTCATAGTCAGGTTCATTAGCTAACTCATCCACTAATTGAGTATAAATAACAGTATCATGCTCATCAATTACCACTATAGCTCTAGCCGTTAATCCAGCTAAAAAAGTATTCACCAGCCGCACGCCATAAACTTCTGCAAAATCAGAACGAAACGTAGATAATGCCAAAACATGCTTTAAACCCTCTACCTCACAAAATCGGCATTGCGCAAAAGGCAAATCAGCAGAAACAACCAAAACAACCGTATTATAAAGATGAGATGCCTTTTCATTGAAAATACGGGTCGAAGTTGCGCAAGTTGGTGTGTCCAAACTGGGTACAATATTCAGCACCTTTCTCTTACCTGCAAAAGAAGCTAAATTAACATCCATCAACTTACTGTTGACCAAAGAAAAGTCTGGCGCTTTGCTACCTATAACTGGCAACTCACCAGATGTGTGCAAAGGTTTACCTTGAAATGAAATAGTTGCCATAAAAATCTCAATAAATATTAAATAGGAATCTTAGCAATAAAAGACTACACATCTTATGTATCAATCAAATTTATTCTTTTTTGGTTTTCGCTCGTTTTTGCAAGCGCTCACGCTTCTGAACCTGCCATTCAGTTAGCTTCTTTTTTTGTCCATGAAACGGATTCACTGGTGACCTAAACTCTAAGCGTATTGGTGTTCCTGATAATTTAAGCTTCTCACGGAAATAATTCATCAAATAACGCTTATAAGAAATTGGAAGAGCATCTGTCTGCACCCCATGTATCACCACAATGGGTGGATTGCGTCCACCTTGATGAGCGTATTTTAATTTAATACGACGGGTATTCACGATAGGAGGTTGATGTGCAACCGTTGCTTCTTTTAGTATACGAGTCAACACCGGCGTTGACATATCCAGCATGGCGGAGTCATATAACTTATGCACCACATCAAACAACTTACCCACTCCGCTTCCATGCAGCGCAGAGATAGGATGTTTTTCAGCAAAATCAAGAAACGATAACTTAACTTCTAGTTGGCGCTTAACTGTTTCCTTTTGTTCAATATTAAGCCCATCCCATTTATTTAAACCGATTATTAATGCCCGCCCCGCTTCCAAGACTAGACCTAATAAATGTGCATCCTGATCGGCAACACCTTCCCTTGCATCAATCATATAAATAACGACATTGGCTTGCTCTATAGCTTGCAATGTTTTAATTACACTGAACTTTTCAATAGTTTCTGCAACTCTGGACCGACGCCGCATACCCGCAGTATCAATTAAAGTGAATTGTTTGCCATTACGCTCAAAAGGAATATAGATACTATCGCGAGTCGTTCCTGGCTCATCAAATACAATGACGCGCTCTTCGCCTAGCAACCGATTGACTAAAGTCGATTTACCCACATTTGGACGACCCACAACTGCAATTGCAATACCTCTTCGGGTATCATCTTCTACTACACCATCCACTTTAATAGGTAGTAATTGATCAACTCTTAGCAATAACTCTGGAATTCCACGACCATGAGAGGCCGCAATTTGAACAGGCTCACCAAGAGCCAACGAATAAAAATCTGAAGCAGCAACCGTTGCATCAATACCGTCGACCTTATTTGTCACTAACAGTATCGGTTTATCTAATTTTCTAAGTGAATCAGCAATAACTTTATCTGATGCACTCAGACCTTCTCGCGCATCCACCATAAACAAAACCACATCCGCTTCTTGCAATGCAATTTGAACCTGCTTACGGGCAAAACTTTCAATTCCTTCTGCATCATCTGCAATTCCGCCCGTGTCTACAACCAAACAAGGGCGAATACCATGCTTAACACGACCGTACTGCCGATCTCTGGTTAATCCTGGAAAATCGGCAACTAAAGCATCTCTACTTCGGGTTAAATAATTAAACAACGTGGACTTACCCACATTAGGACGCCCAACAAGAGCTATTACAGGTAACATATTTTTAAGGTGCTCGGGTTTTTATAGCGGCAAGTGTGCCATCTTTTGCATATGCATAAACAATTCCATCAACAATAACTGGTTTGGCATCTATTGCGCTATCAGAAATTTTGATACGTCCGAGTTGCCTACCATCACTCTTAGATAGCCAATGCACATAACCCTCAAAATCTCCGACAACGACATAGTTTTCATAAACTGCCGGCGCTGTTAACTTCCTTTGATGTAAATCTTTTTGCTTCCATAATGAAGCGCCTGTACGTTGTTCCAACTGCCAAACATCATCGCTTGTATCAGACACATATAAATAACGTGTATCATGCCCCAATCCAGTATAAGAGGATATAGCTTCGTTACGCCAAAGTACTTCACCATCCGACTCTGATATAGCTGCGATACCTCCATGATAACTGGCAATATAAATTATCCCTGAAACATCTATTGGGTCAACGTCAAGATCTACTAAGCGTTCGACCTCAGACCTTCCTTTAGGTATTGCTATACTTGTTTCCCAAGCGTATTTACCATCAGTTAAACGCAATGCCATTAATTTGCCATTATCGTATCCTTCGATAATATTCTCTTCTGCAATCAAAGGCGCTCCGATACCTCGGACACTTAATGCGGGCGCATTATGCTCATAATTCCAGATCTTGGCACCGGTTTTTTCATTTAAAGCAATCAGTTCACCATCAGTCGTTCTTATAATCACGATTCCATTAGAAACAACAGGTACCGATAATACCTCACTGGACACTTTTGAGCGCCACAGTTGTGCACCGTTTTCACTATTCAAAGCAACAACATCTGCATCACTTGAACCTAAAATAATCGTATTGACACCAATCCCAGGACCTGCAGAGTAATGAACGTCTGTTTCGACTTCCCAGATAACTCGTCCAGTAACCAGATCCCTTGCCTGTACTACCCCCTCCCTATCCGCGACTAACAACTTACCAAAACCGTTCACAGGAAGTAGCTTCAAAGATTGCTCATCTGCACCAACACCAACAGACTCACTCCAAAGCGCTTCAATCTTTATTTCTGGAGGATATTCAACCAAAACGGCTGGCGGATCAGAGTTATCCTCGCCACCTTTAAAATAATTGGTTATGCCATCAAAAGTCTCATTAACTGTATCTAAAGCAGCACAGCCCGTTACAGTTAAAACTAAAAAAAAACTGATAAGCGTTAGGAGGCGCATTATTTTCCAGGCTCTGTATTTGGAACAACTGCTTTTTCGGGGGCAGTCAAATCATCTATTTTAATTTGTAACAAAGGTGATCTATAACCACTTTCTATGGCTTTTTGGTAAGAGCTTCTTGCCTGATCAACACGATCCAGGGCAACATACAAATCACCCACTAATTCATCATAATTGCCTGAGAAACTAGCCGATGTAGCTGGATCAACACTATTAACCAGCTCTAAACCCTTCTCATATTCTCCAGTTGCAAGCATCAATCTAACCAAACGAATCTTTGCAATATTACTCAACTCCTTATTTGATCCGGCAGCAACATTCTGAAGAATTGACTTTGCGCTAACAAGATCACCTTGCTGAGCTTTTAATTTGGCTAATAAAAGCTGGCTATAACTTGCATATTCAGTTTTAGGATACTGATCCTTTATTTTCTCTGCTAACTTATCCGCAGAGTCTATTTTTTCTGTCTCAATCGATTGAACTAACTCACTGTAAAAAGCTGAAGCCTGTTCTGCTTGAGCTCGCTTTTGCTCTTTCCAGTAATTAAAACCCAAAATAATGGCAATACCCAGAATCAAACCGATAATAGTTGATTGTCCGTTTTCTTTCCACCATCTCTTAACGGCTTCAAGTTGCTGCTCTTCTGTTTCGTAAATTTCCACGTTCTTACTCTATGTGATAATTAAAAAAGATAATGCTTGTAAAACTATATCGTCAAAATCATTTAGATTAAAACCTATAATCTTGCAAAAAAGCGATGACTTGCTGTTGTGAAAGAGTCTGTTGGCCTTGATCATCACGTAATGACTTAAGACTTAATTCACCACGACTCACTTCATCGTCACCCAAAATCAGAGCGTAATCAGCACCACTTTTATCGGCCTTCTTAAACTGACTTTTAAAACTGCCACCACCACAATTGACCTGTAGTTTTAACCCTGGGACTTCATTTCTGATTACCTCAGCAAAACGTAGTCCTTCACGTTCAGCAGTCTCACCTACACGAATCATGAAAACATCAACTGCTCGCGTGACAGCAACATGACCAGACACTTCGATTAGCGCCAATAAACGTTCAATCCCCATGGCGAATCCAACTGCGAAATTCGCTTTACCGCCCAGTTGTTCTACCAAACTATCGTAACGTCCACCTGCACACACAGTCCCTTGCGAACCTAATTCATCAGTCACCCATTCAAATACTGTTTTACTGTAGTAATCCAGACCACGAACCAGGCGTGTTGTTATCTCATAACCAATACCCAGATCATCCAGGATAGCTGTTAAGGTCTTGAAATGGGCGATACTCTCAGCGCCCAAATAATCCATCAATTCTGGTGCATTGGCAACCAAAGTCTGCATTGCCGGATTTTTAGTATCTAGTATTCGCAACGGGTTAGTTTCTAGTCGACGTAAACTATCTTCATCTAACTGCTCTAAATGTCCTCGAAAATAATCGACTAAAACTGCGCGATAAACCAACCGCTCTTCGATAGTTCCCAATGAATTTAGCTGCAAACGCACTTTGTCCCGAATACCCAATTTCTTCCACAAGCGATCCATGAGAATAATCAATTCGGCATCGATATCAGGCCCTGACATGCCATAAGTCTCAACACCCAATTGGATAAACTGACGATAGCGACCTTTTTGAGGACGTTCATGCCGGTACATAGGTCCGTAATACCATAATCGGTGCAGCTGATTATGTAATAAGCCATGCTCCAGACAGGCTCTAAGACAACCCGCAGTCCCTTCTGGACGTAACGTTAATGAATCACCATTACGATCCTCAAAAGTATACATTTCTTTTTCAACGATATCCGTTACTTCACCAATAGATCGCTTAAAAAGCTCTGTTTTTTCAACGATAGGTAAACGAATTTCACTGTATCCATACGTACCCAATACCTCTCTTAGTATCCCTTCGACATATTGCCATAATGGAGTCTGGTCTGGAAGCACATCATGCATGCCTCTAATCGCTTGTATATTATTTGCCATTTTAATTATTTATGCCCTTATTGCAGAACAGGCTTGAGTTGTTTTGCTTCATAAGATAAAGGAAATTTTTCTACCAATAATTGTTGATAGTGTTCTGCGTTTGCGGGACTACCCAAGGCATGCTCCGTTTGCATTCCAATCCATAAAAGCCCTGATGTATAAGCTCCAACCATTATGTATCTCTCCAGATAATTCCTGGCTTCCTGATATTCCCTATTTTGGAAGCTGATTTTTTGCATTTCTAGTAATGCAGGGGCATAAGCAAAATTAAGTATCAATGCTTGTTCAAAATAAGCCTTGGCACTTTGGTTGCTTTTCAAAGCCAATTCGCAGCGCCCTGCATTCGTTAAGGCTATCCATTGCTTATCATTTAACTGCGTTGAACTTGCCAGTAACAGCAAAGCCATACCGTCCTTATATTTACCACGTTCGCAAAGAAAACGCCCAAAATTATTTTGTACACTCCAATCATCAGGGGACAATGCCAGCGCTCTTTCATAATGGACACTGGCCTGTTGATCATCCTTTAACTTCTCATACAAAAATGCATAAGCGTTATGTACCTGAACATTATCAGGATCTTTAGTTAGGGCTATCTGCAGATTTTCTTTCGCTATTTCAAGTTTATCCAGATCCATATAACGAACACCCAACTGCAAATAAATACTGCCTGATTCTTTTTTAGTGGCCTCATCTGTCAATGAAGCACATGAAATCAAAACAGCCAATAAAAATCCGAAACTTATGCGATTAAATAACTTTTCCGCATCAGACTGCACTCTCAGCGCCTACTAATTTTAACTTTAGATGTCGACGGCTCTTATCTTCAACTTGCCCAACCAATTGCCCACACGCTGCGTCAATATCTTCACCACGCGTTTTTCTAACCGTTGTCACTATCCCAGCATCGTTCAAAAACGTCTTGAAACGATTTATCGCTTCCTTGCTTGAACAACGATAAGCGTTATTAGGAAACGGGTTAAAGGGTATTAAGTTTAATTTTGCCGGCACCGTTTTTAATAGTTTAACCAGTCCACGCGCATCATCCATGGAATCATTGATTCCATCGAGCATCACGTACTCAAAAGTAATGGTTCTGCGTGGCGCTATCTTGGCATTATCACGACAGGCTTCCATTAATTCCTTTAATGGATATTTTTTATTAATGGGGACCAGTTCATCCCTTAAATCATCTCTTACCGCATGTAACGAAACCGCAAGGCTGACATCACACACTTCAGTTAATCGATACATCGCCGGAACAACACCCGAGGTACTAATAGTGACCCTGCGTTTAGATAATCCAAAGGTAAAATCATCCATCATTAAATTCATCGCAGCGACGACATTGTCAAAATTGAGCAAGGGTTCACCCATGCCCATCATCACAACATTAGTAATTTTCTTGGTGTCGCCTAAGCGATTTTGCGCAACGATCACTTGACCAATAATCTCTGAGGTTTTCAGGTTACGGTTAAAACCCTGCTGAGCTGTTGAGCAAAAGGTACACGCTAAAGCGCAACCAATTTGAGACGAAACACATAACGTACCGCGACCTTCTTCAGGAATAAATACGGTTTCAATACGATTACCGCAACTGGTTTGCAAAGCCCATTTACAGGTGCCATCACTGGCAATCTGCTCAACTACAATCTCAGGCGTTGCCAAGTAGCAGTTTTCTTTAAGATAAGCACGTAATGGCTTACTTAAATTGGTCATTAAATCAAAATCAGAAACGCCTTCCTGATAGATCCATTTAAGTAATTGTGTTGCTCGAAAAGGTTTTTCACCTAAAGCGACAAAAAAAGCCGCAAGGCCTTTTCTGTCGTAATCTAGCAAATTAAAACGTTCTGTCTTAACGGGTTCTAGCACTGATTTCATTATCCGAGAAAAAATAAGCGATTTCTCTTTTAGCGGTTTCTAACGCATCAGAACCGTGTACTGCATTCTCATCAATGCTGCTAGCAAAATCGGCACGAATAGTACCAGGAGCCGCATCTTTAGGGTTAGTGGCACCCATAATTTCACGGTGCTTAAGAACCGCGTTTTCGCCTTCTAATACTTGTATAATCACTGGACCAGAAATCATAAAAGCAACCAAATCTTTAAAGAAACCGCGCTCACTGTGTTCTGCGTAAAAACCTTCTGCTTGTTCTTGAGTCAAATGCAGCATTTTAGCAGCAACGATTGTTAAACCATTGCTTTCAAAACGACTATAGATTTGACCAATTACATTTTTTGCAACAGCGTCAGGTTTAATAATTGAAAAAGTGCGTTCTATTGCCATTATGTTTTTAAACTCCAAAAGTAATATTAAATAAATTTCTTAAGCTTTACATTATACCTGATCCTCAAGGCATTGTAGAGCAACGACCTAGCCAACGACTAAGGTCTACGATCTATATCTGCACCTTCTTTAACCGGTATCATCAAATCTTCTGCACTAACACCCAATAATAATGCCGCTGGACTGGCAATAAATATTGAAGAATAAGTACCAAAGAAGACCCCAAACAAAAGCACGATAGAGAAGTTATGAATAATCTCACCACCCAGGAAAAACAGAGAAATCAATACCAAAATAACGGTCAACGACGTCATAATGGTTCTGCTTAAGGTAACATTAACTGAAATATTCATGATTTCTTCAGTTGATTTATTTCTTAATAAGCGAAAGTTTTCTCTGATTCGATCATATACAACGATAGTATCGTTTAGCGAGTAACCGATCAAAGCGAGCACAGCGGCTAATACCGTCAGATCAAACTCTAACCCCAAAATAGAAAACAATCCCAAGGTAACAACAACATCGTGAATAGTCGCAATAATCGCACCCGTAGAGAACTTCCATTCAAAACGCCAAGCGATATAAATCAAGATACAGATAGTGGAATACAATAAAGCCAAAAAGCCATCTTCAGCCAAATCATCACCGACTTGCGGCCCGACAAACTCAACTCGTCGAACACTAGCGGGTTCTGCCGTTGTTTTGTTAATAGCTTCTAACACTTTTGTACTTAAATCAGCGTTACTAATGTCTGAATGAGGCTTTAAACGAATTAAAACATCTTTAGTGGTACCAAAGTTCTGCACAGTCGCATCATCAAAACCTTGAGTATTTAAAGTGTTACGCAACGCTGTTAGATCCGCCGCTTGTTGATATCCCACCTCAATCAACGTACCGCCGGTAAAATCGATACCCATTTGCAAGCCACGCGTCGCCAGCGAAACCATCGAAATAAGCATCAACACACTAGAGAATATGATTGCTTTATTGCGATTACCGATAAAATTTATATTTGTTGTCTTCATATTTTATTCTTCTAAAAGTAGGAGCAAAGCTATGTGCTTATCCATACAGACTCTATTGACCATGGCTATATAGATAGCTTCTCAACTCTACGATTGCCATAGATCCAGTTAATAACCATCCGCGTTCCCGTAATCGCTGTAAACATAGAGGATAAAATCCCGATAATCAGCGTTACCGCGAAACCTTTTACTGAACCGGTACCAAAAGCAAACAAAACTACCGCCACGACAAGGTTGGTAAAGTGAGAGTCAAGAATGGTTGCAAAGGCTTTATCGTAACCAATAAAAATAGCCGCCTGCGGTGTTATGCCATGTTTGAGTTCTTCTTTGATACGCTCAAAAATCAATACGTTAGCATCAACCGACATACCTACCGTCAAGATAATCCCTGCAATACCCGGCAATGTTAACGTTGCTTGCAACATAGACAGAATAGCGACCACAATCACCACGTTAAAAGCTAACGCAAAATTGGCTATCACGCCAAAAAGACGATAATAAACCGCCATAAACAATACAACCAAGGCAAAACCCACCACAAACGATAACATGCCCTTATCAATGTTATCTTGTCCTAAACTAGGACCGACTGTACGTTCTTCAACAATATCAACTGGCGCCGCTAAAGCTCCCGCTCTCAATAACAACGATAAATTTCTGGCTTCTTGCGGACTATCCAAGCCAGTCGTTTGGAAACGCTTACTAAATGCACCTTGTATCGTCGCAACGTTAATCACTTTTTCTACTTTCTCTTTGTGACGGACTTTTTGACCATCCACTATTTTTGTTTCTACCTTATATTCAATGAATACAACAGCCATTGGCTTCCCTACACTCACTTGTGTAGTTTTAGCCATCTTTGCTGCACCCACGCCATTCAAGGAAATATTAACCGAAGGCCGGCCATCCTGATCCTGACCAGAAGACGCATCCACGATTTGATCACCAGTAACAATAACCCGACGATCTAAAAGGATTGGATTCCCACTTCTGTCATTATATAAACGACTGCCTACGGGCACATGTCCTGATACAGCTTGTTGAACGTCATGCTCAACATCAACTAAGCGATACTCCAGCGTCGCTGTCGTACCCAAAATTTCTTTCGCTCTGGTGGTATCCTGTACGCCAGGCAATTGCACCATGATACGGTTTTCACCTTGTTGCTGAATAACCGGCTCTGCCACCCCTAATTCATTAACACGATTACGTAACGTGGTCATGTTTTGCGCTACAGCAAATTTCTTGATTTCACGGATTTCTTTATCCGATAATTTTAACCAGATTTGATCCTGTGCTTCTGGTTCAGTAATCTCAAGATTATGAAAATCTTTATCTAAAGCAGTCAAAATTTCTGTCTTATCTTCTGCAGACTTTAACGTGACTTTAAAAAAGCCATTATCTTTTGCAACCGTTTGATAGCGTAATTTTGCATTTCTTAACGCTAAACGAATATCATCTATATTACGGTCTTCAGCCTGCTTTACCGCTGCATCCATATCCACTTCCATTAGAAAATGCACACCTCCGCGTAAGTCCAAACCAAGATACATAGCCTGTGCACCTAAAGCACGTAACCAGGTCGGTGTGGTTGGCGCCAGATTTAGAGCAACCGTATAATTGCTACCCATTTTATCTCTTAATAAATCAGCCACTTTAAGCTGATCATCGGTATTGGTAAATCGCGCTAAAATACGACCGTCTTTAAACTCAAACGCTTTTACAGGCACACCCGATGCTTTAATATCAGACTCGATCTGATTTGATTGATCTTGTGTAATATTAGTCGCTTGGGTTGATGACACCTGAACGGAAGGGTCATCGCCGTACAAATTAGGTAATGAGTAAATAATTCCGATACCAAAAATAATCAGAACTAATAAATTTTTCCAAAGTGGATAATGGTTTTGCATGTGTTATTCCAATAATTAAACTGCGCTCCAAACAAAGTCCATTGCTTTGACTCTGCTTCGCGCTATCACATTAAGCTTTATTAATAGTTACTTTTTTAGTGATTGCTTTATAAGTTCCTTTAGGCATCATGCTCTCAATGCTTTGACGCTGTACTTGAATAAACGAATTTTCACTCACTTCAAGTTTTACAAAGTTATCATCCAGATCAACGACCTTACCTAAAATACCACCCGAAGTAACGACTTCCACCCCTTTACCCAGCGCAGCAATCATCTGCTTCTTTTCTTTAGTACGTTTTGATTGAGGACGTAAAAATAAAAAGTAAAAAAACGCTAAAATACCGAGTGGAAACAGCATGCCTTCAATGCCTGGTTGTGCTGCTGCGGGCGCTGCCGCTAATGCGTCAGAAATAAAAAAACTCATAATTATCCTCAGTTATTATTGTATTTTAAAAAATTTCGCCATTATGCCACAGAAGGAGCCGTTTTATCTCTTTGTTGGTAAAATTGGCTGACAAAAATATCCAGTTCGTGTTTTTCAATGGCGTCACGTAAGCCCTGCATTAGACTCAAATAGTAATAGAGGTTATGAATTGTGTTAAGTCTTGAACCCAACATCTCTTTACATTTATCTAAATGCCGTAAATAAGCTCTGGAGTAATTTTGACAGGTATAACAACCACAAGATTCATCTAAGGGCTTGTTATCAAACTCATATTGACTATTTCTAATCTTGACTACGCCAAACGTGGTAAATAAATGCCCGTTCCGGGCATTTCTGGTTGGCATCACGCAATCAAACATATCAATACCGCGTCGCACCGCCTCCACAAGATCTTCTGGTGTGCCAACCCCCATTAGGTAACGGGGCCTATCTTCAGGCATTTTGTTATGAATAACATCCAGAGTCGCCATCATTTCTTCTTTTGGCTCCCCAACTGACAACCCACCAATTGCATAGCCATCAAAACCAATATCCAGCAAACCGGCAATCGATTCCTGACGAAGATGCTCATACATTCCCCCCTGTACAATACCAAATAGTGCGGAAGGATTATCAGCGTGCGCTTTTTTACTGCGTTCTGCCCAGCGTAACGACAATCTCATGGAATCAGCCGCTTCTTTAACCGTAGCTGGATAAGGCGTACATTCATCAAAGATCATGACAATGTCAGAACCTAAATCCCGCTGCACTTGCATTGATTCTTCTGGCCCCATGAAAATAGTACTGCCGTTAAGCGGAGATTTAAAGGTAACCCCCTGTTCGGTAATTTTTCTTAACGCGCCTAAGCTAAAGACCTGAAAGCCACCTGAGTCCGTCAAAATAGGCTTGTCCCAATGCATAAAATCATGCAAGTCGCCATGGGCTTTAATAACTGCAGTTGTAGGCCGCAACATTAAATGAAAGGTATTGCCTAAAATGATTTGCGCCCCAATACCGGTTAAATCTTCTGGTGTTAAAGATTTAACTGCACCATAAGTACCGACTGGCATAAAAATAGGCGTTTCTACAACACCCCGATCAAAAGTAAGGCGCCCACGCCGCGCATAACCATCTTTATTAATTAGATTAAATTCCATGCCAACATTATTCTGATAGATTCAAGGGTGCAGATTATCCTGCCTTTTTAGGCAATTGCGCAACACTGCTTTATTTATCAAACAGAAAACTATGATTAACTAAAGCATCTAAACTACCATTAACCCTACGTCAAAATTAAGCATGGTGTGCTTATGAATTACGGATATATAATAAGTTTTGTATATCAATATGCACAGGATCTGACTATGCAAGTCGCAAAATGGGGTAACAGCCTCGCTATCAGCAAGCTATGAACATTGACTATCACAACATTATCACCATTGAACCCGGAAAACGTAGCGGAAAACCCTGTATTAGGGGTTTGCGCATTACCGTCGACGATATTCTCGATTGTTTTGCCGCTGGCATGACAGAACAAGAAATTTTAGAAGATTATGATTATTTAACTCAGGATGATATTAGAGCGTGTTTTTCTTATGCCGCCGATAGAGAACGTCATACCCGAGTTATTACCGGATGAAATTGTTATTTGATGAAAATCTATCACCTAAAATGGTTATAGCCTTGGCGGATGTTTTTCCCGATTCCGCTCATGTTGACCGGATTGGGTTAGGTGGCGATTCCGATGATGACGTTTGGCGTTATGCCAAAGAAAATAGCTTTATGATCGTAAGTAAGGATTCTGATTTCTACGAAAAAAGCATTTTATACGGACATCCACCCAAAGTAATTTTAATAAAATGTGGTAACAGCACCAACAGACAAATTCAATTGATACTGAGAAATAAAGTGGCACTAATAACAACGTTTTATGAAAACGATGGTGTTTCATTTATTCGTATCACCTGACAATTGAAAAATGTAAAGACCGCGACCTATCTCTACATTTTATAATAGTTAAATTAAGTAATGATCAAAACCCGTGTATTTTCCGAATTACCCTCCCACCGATACACTTATTACATCACTCCACTGCCCCACCTGTTCATCATGTAATAAGTAGATGGCTTTATACTTCCAGACCTGGCTGTTGCCTGTTACAGGGAGAAGGTATTTGTCGGTGGTGTTGGGTTCGGTATTAATGGCTAAGTGTGTAAAATTATTGCCATCACCCCGATCTACCCAAATTTCTATCGCGGCTGCTCTGCCTTTTGTCCAGCATATAATCGGATGTCCGGCTTGATTCTGGATACTTAAAATAGGTTTCCAGGTGCTCGGATCAATAATTTGTGCCGTACCGATTAACCATAGGTCTTTGCCAATGGCATCCGTGTAATTTTTATTGGCTTTAATCTGTCCAACTAACGCCGATAATCGAGGTACAACTCCCTCGTTAACAACCGATGGAACGGGTTGAATCGCTGTAGGTGTTTTTGGAAAACTCATTGAACCACTTGCGCCATCACGCAGCTGATTTTTAAAAGCCGTCCAGCTTTTAGAGCAGGCTTGCATATCACCAGCACTTTGAATGGTATAACTAAAGCTGATGGTATCATCATTTAGTATGGCCAACTCCTCTCCAGAAATATTCAGCAAGTTAGCATAAGGTGGCAAGGCGATTGTCAGATGGTTCAGCAAGTCTGCCTTACCACTGTCAGTACTCGGCATAAATGTAGTTGTACTCATAATAATTTAGTTCCTTTCTAAAGATCAAATTAAAACGTGATGCAGAACTTTATGAACTGTCTGCAATGATTTTTTAGCTTCCCGCTATTAGAACTCTGCATCTAGCCAAAACGATTGATCACTGTCCCACTCTTTAGCACTGTTTAAACAATCTTAATTTGGCGCTAGAAAGTCATGACTCTATAAAAATAATGACTTTTGACTGGTGTAAAAATGCGGTGGAGTACTGGCACTTTACGCTGAAGTACTGCAAAAGATCACTTGAAAGCTACAAAAGGTCAGTGGATTATTGTAGAAATACGTTGAACTACTTGCCCAACCTTTTAAAGTAATGCAAAGTTTTGTTTAAGCACTGGGCCGATTTAACAAAAAGAATACGAGTGATCCTCCAGCACTCCACTGGATTTTTGAAGCAGTCTAAAATGTTTTCTCAGTGGACCAGCAGGTGTTTTGAGTCACTTTTTGAGTCACTGAGTGAGTTCGCCAGATAGGCCAAGTAATTGGCCGGGTTGCTGAACTCATTCAACAGGTGTTTCAAGTAGTCAACTTTAATTGCTGGAATTTATTTATCATTGCCGAACACTAGCTCGTAGTTGCAGAGCGCCATTTAGGAGAGCTTACCCAGTACATTCACAGAATTAATTGCTAATTCAGGTGGCTTATCAAGAACTATAGGCTTATTTACATAAACTGCAAGGTAAATATTGTTTATTTTATGAATGGGTATTATCAGGCGATTTTGCTTTGCGCTTGATGGTGTTTAATGATGCGTTATACAGAAGAAAGAGGGTATTTGGATATACGCCGGATTTAATCGGTTTGGAGTTACCGAACTGGCCTGTATAAAAAATTTGCTACCGAACAATGAATACGTTGGAGTTTCTAAGAATTGGGGCGTAGGCTTCAGAATAAATTTATATTTAAGTTTACTCTACCCTGCTATTTAAAACGAAAGAACCAGCCGAGAGCTGTCAAACGTCGACTAAAACCTTTTCCTTTATTGAACACGCCAAAAATCGAGGCATGCTCAAGCCTATGATATTTATGTATTAGATTTGCGGTAGCAGTATTAGGGTCAGTTGCTATTGTGTTGAATCTTTAAACTAATTTATTAATAATAGCTATAAATAGTTTCCGTCCTAATCCTGCTAGAAATAGAGAATTGAGAAAGTATGTGAACGTACTGGAAAATGTTGCGATTTTACACAAAGTTGGACAAGTATCAGCTAATTCAACAGAAAACAATACCATAACAAAAAATCTAAGCGTCTTTCTGCCTGTAGAACAATTGACTGTCTCGCTGAGTTGTAAAGATAAATCTAAAATAAAAAACAGAAATGAAGATAATGAAGAGAAGCATAAATGCTATGGGCATGCAGATACATTAAAGGTTCAAAAACATAGCGTCCAAAATGGTTTGCCGTTAACTGGAAATACAGTCATAAATGTTTCGCTCTCTGTTGGCACAAATTGTCTAAATATTAAGCCAGAGAAAGCTTGCAAATTAACTATGATATCTTTCTTGAAAAACGAAATAGTATATAAAATAATTACTCCGCCCAGTATTCAAAATAATATAAAGGCTAACGTAACGCTTGATTATGTTCTCCGTCACGTTAAGGATGGTGGTGATACAATTGAAGAAGCTGATGATAAGGTTGAATTCATCTCTGGTACTAAAACAATTTCTGCAACAGTATTGCCTAGATCAGAATATAAAGATTATTATGGGATTTATTTAGATGATAAGCCTATTTTAGCCAGCTACAAGAATCGGCATGACTACGTGCCTTATTACTATGTGTGCTTTTCAACACAAAGTGATGCTGCCATCTTTGTTGATAAATTATACAAGCAAAACAAATAAAAAACCTATGCCAATTCCAGACTTCATGGAGTTAAAAAAAGGGAAAATCACTAATGATCTTTATTATGGGGTTAAGGATGAATTTGCCTTAAATATTTTTGATTATGATTATCAATACTTGCAATGGAAGCAAGGGTGTGGAGCTATCAATAGAAATGGAGAAATGGAATATGAAAAAACAAAGTTGTAGCGTCAAGAAATCAAAAAGATAATCTATCTGGAGTTTGAATTGAAATAAGAGGGTCAAGAGATTCAGTGTAAACTTAAAATCGGGGATGTAGAATGCCGAGAACCTGTCCCCACACACACCGCTTCATAAATCGTCTTTGAATATGTCAGATAATTGTTGAGCATCAATAATACGATCAAGCCAACGCTCAATAGCCTACACCGGAGCATTAGAAATTAAACAGGTAATTTCGGCAGATAGGGGTCCTGTGGAAGAACCCCCTCCAGAGGCCTACAAACCACCCGGAACCCTCGGCGATTGAAAAACGCCAAGGGCAAATCAAGCATCCATCAATAGTAACTACTCTCCCCCAGACAAGTCTAATTCGCCAGCCAATGCTATTTGAATCGCTATTAGTGGGTTGTATCCTTTGTTCGCCATCGTTTGTAGATAGCTCGATATTCGACAATAAGCCAGCGCATAAGATTCTGTTCTG
>CAIPPE010000202.1 GCA_903866825.1 uncultured Methylococcaceae bacterium | reverse complement strand
GGCAATAGGAATCGTAAAGATGATGCCTTTTTTGAGATAACCCGCCAGGCGATGGATTTGATGTTTGATACCTGTTATGACTGGCTTAAAGCTGGCAAAGATCGCGAGTTTGTCACCGGTAATAATGATGCCGATGCGGTGTATTTTTTGCATTGGGTCAAGCAGCGTTTTCCCGATCAAGTCGCCCACATCCAAGCCAAATTAGAACAATGGGGCGGTAATGCCTCTGGGGTTAATGTAGCGAATATTGATAACTTAGGAAATGTGCATCCTGATACTTTTTGGTGGCATTATGATTTGGGTAACGTAAAGCAACGGCCTTTTTCTGAAATATGGCTGGATATAAACGATCCTTTAATGGCTGGACTAAAACAAATACCAAGACCCTTAGAAGGTCGGTGTGGTACCTGTAATTATCAAGCAATTTGTAACGGCAATACCCGTGTCAGAGCAGCACAAACAACAGGGAATTATTGGGCAGAAGACCCGGGTTGTTATTTGACAGAAGATGAGATTAAAGCAACTGATCTAGGTCTATAAATTTTCAGATAAATAAATACCGGAGTGCAATCGCTTCAGCTATTGCCTGTAAAAACTCCTGATAGATTGCCGATTTCAATCGATGTAAATCGAATAGTGACGATTTGTTAAGTTCTTGAAGGATAGAGGTGTAGTTCATTTGCGCTTGAGACTAAATAAAAAGTCTAGGTGCCTCCCCAATTATTACTAATCGAAGAAGCTGCCTAGACTTGAATTTAAATTTTGCTTGTTATTATTATGTTGCTAGTAAAAACTCATAGAGTTTTTACTAGTGGGTTAAATTTATAATATTTTATCGATTATGTCAATGTTTCGTTGATAATCTGTTAACAAGTAATCAACAAAACATTGGGCTTTCTAATTTAGAAGCGGCTTTTAATCGAATATTTATTTATTAACCCTTTAACGTCAGACCACCCAGCGCAGGATCAGTAATACTATCTTTGCCCGTTTCTACGTGACCTGCTAGCCTATATTCATAAGAAGCATCACCCGTCACTCGGATAACAAGATCATACCAGCCATGAAAATCATACAGCGACCAATCCTTATCCAGGTCATCATGTGACGCTATGTGTTTTACAAGCTCATGACCTGTATAGGCATCAAGAACCCTTACTTCAGCGGCCTTTTGACTAGAGTTTTCAATTTGTAAGCTAATGCCACCTCTATCTTCAGTGTCATAACTTTCACGAACAATCAGATTAGAATTTTTAGAGCTGTCTGTCAGACTGCCTTTAAATGAGCGGAAGAAACCGTTAGGACCATAAACTGATAAGTCATAACTTGAGCTTACTTGCCAGTCATCTGAAAGTTGCTTGCCGGGTTCGACCGTATAGGTACGCGGCAGATCAGTACTATTGCCACTACGAACCTGGAATACTGCAGCAGCATCGCCAGTATTATTAAAGTGGATACTAAAGCGACTATCAGCGAACGATGCTGTTCCATAAACTTCGAGTTCATAGGGGATGGCACGGGCTGGGCGAATGCCGAGTTCTTGTGTGGGTACGCCAAGTACTACGTTTGACGGAGTGACTGGATAGCTTGGGCGACCCGATGCATAACTCGGGTTACTATTCGCTTCGGGCGGCAAGTAGCTGGCAGTCTTAGGCAACGAAGCTTTGTGTTCATTTGGGTTGGCAAAATTAAAGATGGACGTTAAGTCGCCCGTTACTGCTCTTCGCCAAGGCGTAATGTTCGGTTCAATTATGTCAGGGTATTTCTGACCGAAACGTTGTTCAATAAATTGAATCAATGAGGTGTGATCAAATACTTGCGAATTGACGTAGCCGCCTTTGCTCCATGGAGAAATGGCGAGCAAGGGTACTCGAGTTCCTAAACCAATTGGGCCGCTGATAAAGCCAGATCCATTGTCGACATAGAGTTCGTTCTTGGTATCGACGGTTGATTTTCCATCAGTACTATTCGTTGGTGGAGTAGGTGAAACTATATGATCGAAGCCACCATCGTTCTCATCCCAGTTGATGAATAGAATCGTTTTACTCCAAACATCAGGGTTTGAAGTCAAGATGTCGAGGATTTGAGAAATGTACCACGCGCCAAAGTTTGCGGGCCAATTAGCATGTTCACTATAAGCTTCGGGTGAGGCAATCCATGATACTTGAGGTAATTTTCCGGTACGCACGTCTTCACGGAAAATGTCGAAGAGGTTAGCTTGCGTTCCACCTGCAGCAATGTTGGTTCCTGTTTTTGCGCCAATGGCTAAAGGTGTGCCTGGCAAAGCATTTTGATATTGGTGAAAATACAGCAGTGAGTTATCACCATAATTGCCGATATAGGCGTTAGAAGTCCATCCCCAATAGCCATTACCATCTAAACCTACCCCGATGTCTTGATAGACTGTCCAACTGATGCCGGCTGCAGATAGACGTTCTGGATAGGTTGTCCAGTCATAGCCAACTTCAGCATTACTAAGCACTGGGCCGCCACCTGCACCGTCATTGCCTGTCCAGCCTGTCCACATATGATAGCGATTAGGGTCGGTGGGACCCATCACTGAACAGTGATAAGCGTCACAAATAGTGAAGGCATCAGCAAGCGCGAAGTGGTAAGGGATGTCAGCGCGAGTTAAGTACGCCATGGTGATTGGAGACTTATTTACAACCCATTGGTCGTATTGTCCAGCATTCCATGCACGGTGACTGGAGTTCCAGTCATGTGCAGTACCAGGTAGATATTCCAGGCCCAGACTAAGTGCGTTAATTCTGAAGGGAGGCAATTCACTGACCCCAAGCCCAAAGGGATCAGTGGGGTTGGGTTGATACCAGACGGGGCGACCATTTGGAAGATTGACTGCACGTGGGTCAGAGAATCCACGTACACCCTTGAGTGTACCAAAATAGTGATCGAACGACTGGTTTTCTTGAGTCAGAATGATGATGTGTTCCACATCGGCAATGGTGCCGGTACGGTTGTGCGCAGGAATTGCCAGTGCTTTACTGATACTGTTGGGCAGTGCAGCCGCAGCTATTGCACTGGAACCCATTATCTTCATAAATTTACGACGTTCAGAGCTTTTCATAACATTTAATGCCTTTTAAAGAGTAACATGAACCGGAAATGGGGGTCTTTCAAATGAACTGATCCTAAGCTAACAGTGTGGCTAAGGAAAATTTGCAACTAAACCAGGTTTTTCTACGCAGTTAGCCAGATCGGGAAACATCATATAGGGACAATATGAAGTAAGTGTGACAGGTCAATGTTTACATCGTGAGTAGCTCTAAATCAGCTTGGTTCAGGTTTTGATTGTTGTAGCCTTTATAGTCTGGATGATAAGAATAGTTTTAAGGATTCTGAAGGTAGTCATAGTTGTTGCGCGGGAGCAATTGATGTTCATCCATAGAGACTATCTTTTTGGGCAAAAGCGATTGTGCAAAACCTTTTTGTTATTGCTTTCGTTACGTAAATGATAGTGATCGTTACGTTTCCAACTGCTGACGTAACGTTATCAATTGTGATCGTTACGTTTCTAGCTGCTTACGTTACGTTTCTAACTGCTTACGTTACGTTATTAATTGTGGGCGTTACGTTTCTAACTACTTACGTAACGTTGTTAATAGTGAACGTTACGTTTCTAACTGCTTACGTAACGTTATTAATAGTGAACGTTACGTTTCTAACTACTTACGTTAGTAATCAATTCCAGTCTGTGAGGAATGACCGTTTGGGGCGATGAAAATTTAGGCTTTTGAAGATTTTAAGTCTTTGATAAAGTAACCACTATGCTACAATAAATACAGCAAGGCAGAGTTTGTCTCCGGCGATTAACCAGTTGATCGCGGCTAGTGAACTGGTCTGAAATAAGTCACAGTAAAATGGCTAGTTAGAGGATGTACGTGTGCTGCGTCTCCTCTAGCCGGGAAACCGTAATGAATTCTACACCACAATTTTAACTTCGCTTCGGCACTTTCAACCATTATTTAAATGGTCGAGCTTGCACATCTAGAGCTAGCATCTAATTCGTACACAGGATGATATGTTTATATTGGTATGACATGAATACCGCATAAATGAAAGTATAATATATCAAACCAACACCGAAGATAATCAAATCTAAGTAATGTCAATAGTTATTAGAGATTCAGCATGGACACTTTTCAAAAGGCACTTGCAAGGTTAACAACTGTAGCGGTATATGATGCCAAACTGTCGCATAGATCGAATGGTTTTGGCAAATATATAAATGATATTAACTTTAGAAACTCAGAAATAGAAATTGCATTGAAAGCTGAGTGGGCAAGACAAAGATTAAACCATATTTTCAATAAAGCACCACTGAAATAGCTATATCAATTTTAAAGGATAGTCCATCTGAAGATAAAAAAGAAGTTCGGGCATGGGCAATTGACTTACTTAATAATAATTCAGAAATTAAAATGAATGAAAAAGTTAAAAACGAACTTTTGAAAAATAAGTTGATTATTGATCTTTTTGGAAGTGCTACAATTACAAGCAGTGCTATTGGCGGTATTAATAAATAGAAGTTTATTTTTTCGCAGAGTGTTTTTAGTCATAAGCGGAAAGAGAAAGCTAATTTAACATCCCCCTACATACGAAGCATTTTTGTAAACGTAATATAGTAATGCTCTGTTTTAGCAAAGTAGAAATGTCTCGCAACTGATCAAATCTGGCTGACCAACGTTTTAGACGCGTCGCGAACGGCAGTTTAAGTGCGTCGAATTTAAAAATTAGGTTTTATTGTTTTAGGAACAAAAATAACGATGGTCAGAGCAAAGTTATTTCAATAAAAGGGGGCAGAACCCCGGGATATCCTCAATTCTGTTACAGTGATGTGAATTGATGGAGTCCGACTTCCTCCACTAAAGTTCTTTTTATCAGCACACCTTCGGAATGTGTATGAAATTAAATTTAGCAACCTAAACCACACATACCATTCG
>CAIPPE010000201.1 GCA_903866825.1 uncultured Methylococcaceae bacterium | reverse complement strand
ACCAATGAAAATGGCGAAGAATCGAGCATAGACGTACCATGCGAATATTCTGGAAGCCATCTCATGCTTGCTTACAATATGACCTATCTTATTGAAGCGGCAAAGCGACTTAAAGGAAATATAGAACTAGGTATTAACGAAACTTCTATTTTGTTAACGGGTGAAGATGATAACGCTATACAACTTGTTATGCCAATGCGTCTTTAAACATCCGACAAAACCGCCTTGTACACCCAACAAAAGGACAGTTACCCCTAGCATGATAAGCCCGATCTATTTCGGGCTTAGTTTTGCCTGATGCTATTCCTTTATCGTAGGATTGGCAGTTTCCAGGTGTTGAGGCAGATGAATTACCAGGAGGATGTTTAAATTCTGTGCAATCTTCGCATTTAACGACATTCATACATGATGTGTTTTGGGAATTTTAGATTATGCCGAGTTGCGCAGCCTATCACACGATCACTCATAGCTTGCGTGAGTTCGTCTGGAAGCTGGCATAAAGACTGGCGCGACATGCCCATACAGTCACGAAACTGTTTTGAATTGCCGAATATTTCTATTGCTTGTGTTTTAGTCATGTGTTAATAATAATTTATATGCTCGATTGTGTCAATGTACAAATATTTGTCAATTAATATTGACAATAGTATTTTATTCTGTATAATTTAAATCGTCATCAGGGAGCAACGTTTTGGCTAGTTTTTCCGCCCTTTATAATCAGGACAAAACTAGTAATGATTTTCTGTTGTGGTAAGACTCCACACCTAACTATGGGTAAAATAGCTATTTTTGCAGAGTTTTCAAAATAACTTCTGTGCGGCATCAGTTTAACCGCGCTGGCATCTAGGGTTTATATATTTATCCCGACATATCACGGCACATTAGCTGAGATTGCAAACAGTAATTTAATGATGCTACCTCCGACTGGGTTGCAATTACGATCAATATAATATTTTCTAGATAAAGTATTGATGCACGGATAAACGTAACCGTGCGATTTATTTTGGATTGGCTCTATCCTATGCTTTGTGCATATAAGCGTTTAAACGGGCAAGTTAGAGTCAATCACAAAATATATTTATTACGCATGACAGCTATTGAAAAGCTTGCTAGTAGACCCCCGCAAGCTAGAAACGCGATAGGATAAGGATTTTAAGCGGTGAGATTGGGCGCAGCTGTCAGCCGTAATAGATAGATGCCGCTGGATGTTTCAGCACCGGAAACCTAACCCGGCCTAGCGTGGTAAGAATGGCACACGCAGAGGCTTCTTGATTTCTCCCTTAGGTGGGTTGTTTATCTAGCTCCAGGCAGAGAATAGCTGCCACTTATTTTTACAGTCCTCGCCATACCAACAGGCTACGACTGGTGGCGAAAATGACAGTATTTCGTTAAGAGCTGTCGTGATTTACGCTCCACCTTAAGAAGCCTGCACCGGCAACTACCACCGTGATTTTAGCGGTGGGTTTTTTAAAACATCTGTATGACGGGTGTTTTACAAAACTAAATTATAAGGAGTAACAATGCTTATTCAAATTAAAAACCGTTTTTCAGGATTAGTAATTTTTGAACACGATTGCGAAAAAAATACTATTAAATTAACTTTAAAAAAAGCTATTAAAGCAAAAACCAACCTGCGTTCTGCCGACCTGCGTTCTGCCGACCTGCGTTCTGCCGAACTGAGTTATGCCAACCTGCGTTATGCCGACCTGAGTTCTGCCGACCTGCGTTGTATGGGTGATATGAGATTCATATTTACTATGCAGCTTGATACATGGCCGATATCCTTTACTGCTGATACGCTTCAAATTGGATGTCAAAGACACTCAATAGCGGAATGGAAAGCTTTTGATGATGATCGCATTAGCTCTATGGATTCAAAAGCACTGGCGTTTTGGCGCAAATGGAAAGATTTTATTTTTAAAGCGATTGAATTATCTATACCAAAAGTTGAGGAGTGATTATGAAAATTAAAGCAGCTTTATATCAATCAAAGCATGGTTATTATGCTGTATGGGATAAATCAGGCGATGAATCAGATGAAAAAACTGATAAACGATTTT
>CAIPPE010000200.1 GCA_903866825.1 uncultured Methylococcaceae bacterium | reverse complement strand
TAGCTAAGAAATCGCCATCGTCTTGGGTTTGAAACATATACTCGCCATCTACAATACGAGAATGAAGTACCGTGGTAAACAAGCCCTCGAGGGTGATTTTCTCATCAAGCATCTTACCTATTGTTTTAAGCTTAGATCGACCGTTTTGGTCAATATCACTATGCGCTAAAATAAAGGTGGTAAGGGATGGACGTGTGCCTGTGGTACAGGCGTTCATTGTTGACCAGCCATGGTTTGCCATATCTGAAAACTTATCAAAACCACGCTCGGACGCACGCTTGATAAACTCATATGACAAAATGTATTGCCAGTCATCAATGACTAAGGTGGTGATATCTGGCCGCTCTTTGTTAACGCGCTCGATACAGTTGACTACTTTAGCCCAGTCGTGGGTGGTGTAATAATTTTTAGCGGCTGGGTTATAGCTTTTTTTAAATGCTCTAAAGGGTAAGGGTTTATCCAAAACATTAATAATGAACGTTGTTTTTGGATCTAAACTTCGCAGGGAGGTGGACTTGCCACTCCCCGATTGACCTATAACTAATACAGTGTTTGACATTTATTTTCTCCCTCTGGATTTTTGCATCATGTCGTGAATATTTTCTTTTTGGGTTCCTAAAAATAAATGCTTTGGGTTACAACATATTGGTCTATCACATTTATGCAAAACATATAGACCGTCTTTTATTTCACCAACAAACGCTTCGTAAGATAATCTATGGACTCTAGTTGCTTTATAATTAAAAGTAACCAAACCATATCCATTGCCTACAGTTGCTCCTTGCCACTCCCAGCATCCAGTAAGTTTATTAAGCTTAATATTGCTTTTAATTCTTTCTTTTGCATCCATCTCAACAACTGTTTTGTCGGTCAAATTAAGTCCGTTTTTATCTCTTTGATAATGTTTATGACATAATCCTTTAGCAATAATATTGTTTTTACACTCTTCTACAGAGCAAGAATCGTAGGAAATGCGACCGCCTAACGGATCACCATGACGCTTAAATTTTTTATAGTGAGGGAGGCAAAAACCTTTTGCTAGAAAAGGTCTTTCACATTTTTCAATAGAACATAATTTCATTACACTCGCTCCTTGATCGTGATTCCTGCCTTACCTGGCTTTTTATCAATTAACTCTGCAAGCGCATCACGTACCTTCTTAGGGGCGTCCATCATGTACTTATCACAAAGCCTTTTATCTACGCTGTAAGATACAGACTCTTTAATCGGATTAAAATCATCAGGCAATTTAATATCCCCTGATTCATACAGCTTTTTATTGAGCGAATAAACAAAAGGCGTTTTGACCTCAATTTTCCAAACCCCATATTCATACGATTTTTGGCCTTCATGGTCATGCTCTAGCGCGCCTATGATTTGGTCAGTTAATTCCTCTTTGCGTACCAAAAGTTTTGCCAGCTGTTTATTTACCTTTTGAAGCTCGGCTATGCTTTCTGAAATACAACGCTCTTGTTCATTTGTATGGTCTCTATCTTGCATTTTAATACCTCTTTACTTTATGTAGTCTGCGTCGGTATTGACGTAAAGCAATAGTACGTCATATATTGCGTTAAGTCAACTATTGCGTTATACTATTTTCACAGTAACAATAAAAAGAGGGCGAACGGGTGAAACCAGAAGAGGTTAAAAAGTTTTATAAGACAAAGTACAATTTCCATAAAGAGACGGGCATTGCGGCTAATACTTTGGGTAACTGGTTAAAGAACGGTTATATACCGGAGGGTCAGCAATGTAAGATTGAGCGTCTTACTAATGGACTATTAAAGGCAGATCTTAATCATGGAACCAACATTTGAGGGATTAATTGAAACATTAAATATCAACAACGGC
>CAIPPE010000199.1 GCA_903866825.1 uncultured Methylococcaceae bacterium | reverse complement strand
GGTCAGAGTGATTCGCCATTTCTTCTCTGTATCGAACTTTCATCGACTATCTCTTGCCAGTTTTAACTGGCGCACTAAGGATTTGTGCGAAAATGGGCAATAGTAGCTAAGATCATGTGATTTGTGTGTCTATGCTGCAATATATCCATCTGGAGTAGCAATGGCCTGTCCAGCAGTACGGGCACGAGCACGCAATGTTGCATAAGCTTGCGATGCCTTCTCATCGAAAAGCAGGATGCGTCCAGCGAATAATGGTAAAATTTGCTGCTCTAGGCTGGAAAAAAGTGTATCCCTGCGTTTACCCTCTGGCAGCACCGCAATACCAAAACGCAATTCTGCAAGGCTGATTGTCGAGAGGTACAGTGTTTCGATTACTTGTTCGTCAATCCAAGAAAGTACGCTCTTATCGCAGGACGCTTTTAAAGGCTCAGAAACGACATTGGTATCAAGTAGAATCATTCAAAGCTTAACGGTTCATTAGGCAATTTATCACGCTCTATCTCAAGATCGGCTCCGCCCACTTCAAGACCAATTTTTGCCAGTAAAGAACCCAGCTTAATTCGATTATCGGGCCTTACAGTATTATCCAAAATTGCCCTGATTTCAGCTTCTGTGCTATGACCATGCATAGCGGCACGCAAACGCAAGGCGCGATGTGTTTCATCAGATAAGTTGCGGACAGTGACAGATGCCATTGCTTACACCTCTTATGTTAAATATCAGTGATAGCATTATAGGCTTTATGATGTCATTTTGTATAGTGTCGTAAAACACTTGTTTTCCGGTGGGTTTAATAAAATACCACTTTTGCCGCTAAAATCGACCTCATTCTTTACTCCATGCCTTTAATGCTGGATCGGGCCTATAAAAAGCAAAGCCTACCGGAAACCTGAGGGTCTTTGTGACCAACAACAACAATAAAACCACCGCCTGTCCATTGACATAGCCTCCTTCGGGAAGCTTAAGTCCATACCTGAATGACGGCAGTGGGTCTAAATTTGCCTTTCACTGCACCATAAGATTTAAACCTATCTTCTCAATTTTTAGTTTTTGCGAATAGTCTCAATTTAACAAATCTAAAGCAACCTTCATCTGTTTCAATGCTTGAGTTAATGTAGCTCGTGAGCAACCAAAGTTTAGCCTGACAAAATCTTTGCCGCCCTGACCGAATCGTTGTCCATCATTTAACGCTACCTTAGCTTGACGCAAGAAAAACTCGTATGGGTTTCCAGTGATGCCGGTTGCACTGCAATCTAGCCAGGCTAAGAAAGTACCTTCTGGAATAGTGGTACGCAGTGCGGGCAAATGCTCTTGTATATAATCAACAAGAAAATCCCGATTACCATTCAGATAGGTCAATAATTCTTTATGCCAAGTCTCACATTGAGTGTATGCCGCCAGCGCAGCAGTCAATCCAAGTAAATTGACCTGAGGCACAATACCATTGGCAGCCTGTTGATATCGCTTTCGCAAAGAAGGATCTTGAATAATAGCAAATCCGCAATACAGTCCAGCAATGTTAAACGTTTTGCTAGGCGCCATCAGCGTAATGCAGCGTTTAGCTATTTCGGGCGATAAGGTCGCGATAGGAAGATGACGGGGCTGATCCAGTAAAATATCGCAATGTATTTCATCGGCACAAATAATCAAATCGTGACGGGTACAAATGTCTGCGATGTTAGTCAATTCCTCACGGGAAAAACAACGACCAACCGGGTTATGTGGATTACATAACATAAACAACCGCGTGTTGGGCTGTATAGCCGCTTCAAAGGCATTAAAGTCAATTGAGTACTGTAACTTATGGCTGGAACGTTTCACGGTTAACTCAGCGAAGTTGAGTTGTAAGCCCTGGTTAACTGGCGCACTTAAAAACGGTGGATAAACAGGTGTTTGCACAAGCACCCCTGTGCCGGGTGGACAGACTGCTCTACAACTGACGTTAAGTGCACTCACCAAACCGGGTTGGAATACGATCTGATCGGGCGTGACTTTCCATTGGTAATGTTCCCACAGCCTGTTACAAATGGCCTCGGATAATTCAGCCGTTACCCCACCATAACCAAATATACCATGCGCCACTCTTTTATGAAGTGCCTGCAATATCGCTGGAGGTGCAGGAAAATCCATATCAGCAACCCACAAGGGCAATACGTCGTTTCCATAAGCCGCCCACTTTTCGCTATCTGTTCCCCTGCGTTCATAAGGTTGATCAAAATCGTAGGTGGTCATTTTATTTCTTCAATATCCTGATATAGTTAAACAATTGATCAATCATTTCACAAAGTTTCTTGGTTAAATAAGTCTACCAAAAATCACAACCTGAAATTAATTTAATTCAAATATTGGGTAAGTATTAATATAGTATGCTATAGCTCAATCTTAAGCGTAATTCAAAAGCATCTACCCAACGAAAGGGCAGAATATCAACGCTAAATTGTTAGAATTCTATTTAGAGTTTGACGACTTTATTTTTTATCTATATTATTTATCAGTTATGTCAGATAGATTACCCGAAATTATAGACCCTTTACACCTCGCAGATACGCGTGGTGTATTAAAAGGCAAATTACCCTTAAGCAGTCTGGATCGTTTAGCGAATATGCTAGTTGACGATTCCGGGACAATTGATGTCGATCTTTTTTTTAGCCGGGAAGGACGTCTTGCCAAGGTAGAGGGGCATATTGAGACCGTTTTGGCGCTTCAATGTCAAAACTGCCTGGAGGCCGTTGAATGGCCGATTGATTGCGAAATCAAGCTAGGCATTGTTACCTCAATAGATCAGGCGAATAGATTGCCAGAAGAATATGAGCCTTTACTGGTTGAAGAGGAAAAAATACCTCTTAAAAATATTATTGAAGACGAAATATTGCTTAATTTACCAGCATTTCCAAAGCATCAACACCCTTGTATTGTTGCTGTTACAACTATTGACACTAAAAAAACAGTCGTGTTTGATGAGCCATCAAACACTGAGAACCCTTTTTCTATTTTAGCCAAACTTAAAAACACTGGAGACCTATAATGGCAGTACAAAAGAGTAAAGTATCGCGTTCAAGACGCGGTCAACGTCGTTCACATGATGCTTTAACCGCCAAAGCATTATCACAAGATCCAATTACAGGCGAAGTGCATTTACGTCATCACGTAACACCCGGTGGCTTTTTTAAAGGTCGTCAAATCGTTAATGCTGTAGACGAAGATTAATCATCTTTTCGATCTGGAATAGCGCCATTCCGAACCCGATGAGGTTCGGCTTTCCTCAATAACTTCGGAGTTGTTCTTCAACGTGAGTTTAACAATTTCTATTGATGCAATGGGCGGGGATCACGGTCCTGAAGTCACTATTCCAGCATCATTGGATTGCTTAAAAAACAATCCAGACTTAAAATTAATTTTAGTGGGTAATGAAGACGTCATCAAAAGCCTCTTACCCAAAGACTTAGGCAGTTATCAAGACAGACTGTCTATCCATCACGCTTCTCAATGCGTTGAGATGGATGAGTCGCCTTCTAAAGCCTTAAAAAATAAAAAAGACTCCTCCATGCGCGTGGCTATTAACCTGGTTAAAGAAGGTCAGGCTGATGCGTGCGTTAGCGCAGGCAATACCGGTGCCTTAATGGCAACCGCCCGCTTTGTGTTAAAAATGATCCCCGGCATTGATCGCCCCGCCATTATATCTACCTTACCCTCTATTCATGGTCATACCCATGTACTTGATTTGGGTGCAAATGTAGATTGTTCTGCTGAGCATTTATTTGAATTTGCCATCATGGGCAATGAATTGGTTAAAGCCGTTGAAGGTATCGAAAATCCTAAAGTCGGCCTTTTAAACATAGGCGAAGAAGACACCAAGGGCAATGAACAGGTTAAAGCCGCCGCTAAATTATTAGAAGCCTCTTCACTAAACTATATTGGTTATGTTGAAGGCAATTCTCTCAATGCAGGCCCTATCAAAGTCGATTTAATCGTCACTGATGGCTTTGTCGGTAATGTAGCTCTTAAATCCATTGAAGGTGCTGCAAAAATGATCGGCACCACCTTAAAAGAAGCGTTTAGCAAAAACCTCTTCACTAAATTAATCGCGCTGATTGCTTACCCTGTGCTTAAATCGTTTAAGCAACGCATCGACCCACGCTTATATAATGGCGCCAGCTTTCTAGGCCTTAAGGGTCTGGTTATTAAAAGCCACGGTGGAGCTGATAGACTCGCGTTTAAAACAGCGATTCAGTTGGCTGAAGTTGAAGTTAAACAGGATGTTATAAAAAAAATAAGTGAGCAAGTAGAAAATATCTTAGCTCTTAGAGACAATACATGATTCGTTATTCAAAAGTACTGGGCACTGGCGGTTACTTACCTGCTGAAGTTCGGACCAATGAGCAAATTTCAGAAACCGTAGACACTTCCGACAGTTGGATTTACGAACGTACTGGCATTAAAAGTCGCCGTATTGCAGGCCCTGATGAATCGGCAGCCAGCATGGCTGAAATTGCAGCCAGACAAGCATTAGAAGCAGCCAAGTGCGAACCTGAATCGATAGACTTGATTATTGTTGCTACAGGCTCGCCCGAATATGTTTATCCAAGCACTGCGTGCTTGTTACAACAGCGCTTAGGCATTAAAAATGCGGCAGCTTTTGATCTACAGGCCGCCTGTTCTGGCTCAATCTTTGCGCTAAGCATTGCCGATCAATACATTAAATCGGGCGCTGCTAAAAAAGTGCTGATTGTTGGCTCAGAAATATGTTCGAGAATTGTTGACTGGACCGACCGAAGCACCTGCATCTTATTTGGCGATGGGGCTGGCGCATTATTATTAGGTGTTTCCGATGAACCAGGCATTCTATCTACTCACATTCATTCAGATGGAGAATACGGCGAGCTTTTGTATTGCGCAAATCCACAAGCCGCCACGGGTGAGAAAAGAGACGAACCTGGCTATATTAATATGCGTGGCAATGAAGTATTTAAGGTCGCTGTTAATACCTTAGGCAGAATTGTTGATGAAACACTGGAAGCCAATAACATGGACCAGTCCGAGATTGACTGGCTAGTACCTCATCAAGCCAATATTAGAATCATCATGGCGACTGCCAAGAAACTAAAAATGTCTATGGATCAAGTCGTAGTCACCCTTGAGAATCAAGGCAATACCTCATCAGCCTCTGTTCTGCTTGCTTTTAATGAAGCAGTACGTGATGGTAGAATTAAACGGGGGCAAGTAGTGCTACTTGAAGCCTTCGGCGCTGGCTTCACTTGGGGCTCAGCAATCATTAAATATTAAAAACAATTATAAAAATGAGCACGCACAACAACTCTTTAGCATTTGTTTTCCCGGGACAGGGTTCACAATCGGTCGGCATGTTGTCCGATTTGGCCGCTAGCTATCCCGAAGTTAAACAAACCTTTGAACGAGCATCGGATGCTTTAAACTTAGACTTATGGACTATTGTTAACACGGGTCCAGAAGAAATTCTCAATCAAACCCAGAATACCCAACCTGCCATGCTAGCCGCTGGCTTTGCTGTTTGGGAAATATGGAATAAACAAAGCAACATTCAGCCTTCTTGGCTGGCGGGTCATAGCTTAGGCGAATATACTGCCTTAGTATGCTCTGGAGCCCTCTCTTTTGAAGATGGCATTAAACTGGTTGCCACTCGCGGGCAATTAATGCAAGAAGCCGTTCCGCCGGGTGTTGGCTCAATGGCCGCTATTTTAGGTCTTGAAGATCAACAAATCATTGATCTTTGTGCGGCGTCTGCTGAAAATGAAATCGTTTCTGCAGTTAATTTTAACGCCCCAGGTCAAGTTGTTATTGCCGGTAACAAAGCAGCCGTTGAAAGAGCGATGGCTGCCGCGAAAGCAGCCGGTGCAAAACGCGCTGTTTTATTACCAGTCAGCGTTCCCTCTCATTGTGCATTAATGCAATCAGCCGCTGACAAGCTGGATGAGTATTTGCTTCGCGCTTCTATTGAATCACCCAAAATAACCGTGATTCATAATGTTGATGTTACATCCCATAATTCCCCTGAAGCCATTCGTGCTGCTCTAAAAGCACAGCTTTATCAACCGGTTCGCTGGGTCGATAGCATTCGTCATATCCATGAACAAGGTGTAACCCGCTTTGTTGAATGTGGCCCTGGCAAGGTGCTGATTGGCTTAAATAAACGTATTGCTAAAGAAGCAGAGCATTTTTCTATCTATAATTCAGAAACAATAAATTCGCTATTGGAGCAACTCAATGACTAAGCAAATAGCTTTAGTAACGGGCGCAAGTCGGGGCATTGGAAAAGCTATTGCCGAAAAACTGGCTGATGATGGTTTTTTTGTTATCGGTACAGCGACTTCAGATGCAGGCGCTGATGCAATCTCTCTTTATCTGGGCGACAATGGCAAAGGTTTTAAGCTGGACGTCTCCAATGCGGACTCTATTGCAGAAGTGCTTAAAACCATTAGCGATGATTATGGCACCCCTCATGTATTGGTAAACAACGCCGGCATAACCCGGGATAATCTGTTGATGCGCATGAAAGATGAAGAGTGGGATGATATTATTAACACCAATCTGACCTCTGTTTTTCGAATGAGCAAAGCCGTTTTACGCGGCATGATGAAAGCTAAAACCGGTCGCATTATCAATATCTCTTCAGTTGTTGGTTCAACTGGCAATGCTGGTCAGGCAAATTATGCTGCAGCAAAAGCAGGTATGATTGGATTCACCAAATCTATGGCAAAGGAAGTCGGGTCACGAAACATTACGGTTAACACCGTATCTCCTGGCTTTATCGATACCGACATGACCAAAGAATTGAGTAATGACATTAAGAATTCTTTATTAGCCTCGATTCCATTAAATCGTTTAGGCGATGCAAAGGAGATTGCACATGCGGTTGCATTTCTTGCTTCAGCAGGTGCAAGCTATATTACAGGAGAAACACTTCACGTTAATGGTGGGATGTTTATGCCTTAAAAGGTGACATTACTGTAATATTAAGTATAATTGCCACGCCATCTGGATTTGCCAGAGACGAGGTTTCAATAAAAAACTAATAACAACACCAATTTAAGTTTCAAACATTAATAACTTAGATTGTTTGAGGAAAATAACTATGAGTAACATTGAAGAACGAGTAAAAAAGATTGTTGCAGAGCAATTAGGTGTTAAAGAAGATATCGCTAATGATGCTTCATTCGTGGATGATCTTGGCGCTGATTCTCTGGATACAGTTGAACTCGTTATGGCTCTTGAAGAAGAATTCGAATGCGAAATTCCTGATGATGAAGCTGAAAAAATTACAACTGTTCAGCAAGCTATCGATTACGTAGTAAAAAACGCGTAAGACTGATTTTAAGTGGATGAGCGATCGCCGCTTGTCCACTGATTAGTTATTGAAAGATTGTGGCTACTATCCTGTAAATAACTGGATAATCTTAACTGTTGATTATTGCAGCTGTAATAGGCCGTCTTTAGCTCATAACATCCACTTCAATTTTCTCTTCACCTTTCTTACGGTACATTACATTGAGCAAACGTCGAGTTGTAATAACTGGATTGGGTGCGGTTACCTGTTTAGCCAACACCGTCGCAGAAACCTGGAACGGCATTATTAATGCCCAAAGCGGTATAAGCCCAATTGATTCTTTTGATATTTCTCCTTTTGCCAGCACTTTTGGCGGAGTGATAAGAAATCTTGATATATCCCAATACATCCCTGAAAAAGACGCTAAACGCATGGATGGCTTTGTCCATTATGGTCTTGCTGCAGGTTGTCAGGCTTTTGAAGACTCTGGCATTGAAGTCACAGAAGCAAACGCGGAACGTATTGGCGTCGCCATTGGTGCAGGTATAGGCGGCATTACAGGCATTGAAGAATGCTATGCAACCTATGAGAAAGGCGGCCCACGTCGAATCTCCCCTTTCTTTGTTCCTGGCAATATTATCAACATGATTTCAGGCAACCTTTCAATCAAATACGGATTAAAAGGCCCTAATTTCGCTATTGTTACCGCCTGTGCAACAGGGACTCATAACATTGGCGATGCAGCGCGTTTAATTTCCTATGGTGATGCGGATGTGATGGTTGCCGGTGGTGCTGAACGCTGTACGACCTCACCTACTGCGATGGGCGGCTTTGCGTCGGCCAAGGCTCTGTCACGCCGCAATGATGATCCACAACGCGCTAGTCGCCCTTGGGATAAAGACCGTGACGGCTTTGTTTTAAGTGATGGTGCAGGTGTGGTTGTTCTTGAAGAACTTGAACATGCTAAAGCACGTGGAGCAAAAATTTATGCCGAACTAGTCGGTTACGGGATGAGTGGCGACGCTTATCACATCACTACACCTTCTGAAGGCGGTGAAGGTGCAGCTCGCTGCATGAGAAACGCCTTGCGTGATGCCGGACTGAATGCTGAAGCTGTTGATTATATCAATGCCCACGGCACGTCTACACCAGCCGGTGATGTTGGCGAAACTAAAGCTATGAAAGCTGCATTAGGTGATCATGCCTATAAGGTTGCCATCAGCTCTACAAAATCAATGCTTGGACATATGCTTGGAGCGGCAGGTGGCATAGAAGCCGTTATTACGGCATTAAGTATTAGAGATCAAATCGCACCGCCTACCATTAATCTTGACAATCAGGATCCCGAATGTGACCTTGACTTTGTGCCTAATACAGCAAGAGAGATGAAGATTGATGTCGCCATGTCCAATTCATTTGGCTTTGGCGGCACTAACGGTACGTTGGTTTTTAAGCGTTACGAATAACATTTAAATGCTTATGGCCCTATCAACAAATGATTTTGGTTAACGGTGAATATAAAGATCAAATTGATTTATCTGATAGGGGCTTTCAATACGGCGATGGTTTATTTGAAACCATTGCTGTAAGAGATGGGAAACCCGTCTGTTTTGATCGGCATCTAGCCAGATTAAAAGCAGGCTGTGAACGACTCCTTATCCCTTTTCCAGGCACTGAGCTTCTTACCCTTGAAGCTCAGCAGCTTTCCCGGGAAGCCACTGATTCGGTCCTTAAAATAATCCTCACTCGTGGCTCTGGTGGGCGCGGTTATCGTCAACCCGACATAATAACTACCACCCGGGTTTTAAGCTTACACCCATTTCCTGAATACCCACTGGTTTACAAAAACGAGGGGGTAGTCACACGCTTCTGCAATACCCGACTCGGCATAAATCCAGCCTTAGCTGGCATAAAACATCTCAATCGACTCGAACAGGTTCTGGCTAGAGCAGAGTGGTCTGACCCTTTCATTCAAGAAGGCATTATGCTTGATGTTAACGATCAGGTGATTGAAGGCACCATGACCAACCTGTTCTATGTTAAAAATAACAGACTTTATACGTCATCGATAGACCAATCGGGTATTGCAGGCATCATACGCGGCATCATAATACAAATAGGCGCTCTTATTGGATACCCTGTAGTAGAACATAAATTCACCAGGGAACAATTATTGTCTGCCGATGAACTATTTCTAACCAATTCAATTATTGAAATCTGGCCCGTCCGCCAAGTAGATAATACGGCCTTCGAAAAAGGCTTAATCACTGAACAGATACAAACAATATTACCTCAATTCTATAATGAGACGATTAAGGATGATTTTTAGAGTAATCGGGGCATTAATTCTTGTTTTAATTCTCCTATCGACCTGGGCCTGGCGCGATTATCAAGTGATGCTGACAACGCCCACAGTCACTGGTAATCCAGTGACTATTGAGATTATCAAAGGCGATTCATTTAACCAGATTACAGAAAAGCTGATACAGCAAAAAGTAAACTTTAAACCCTTTTGGTTTAAAGCACTTGCCGTGCAACAAAAAAACGCTCATAAACTTAAAACTGGCGAATATGAATTAACCCCCGGATTAACGCTGCCAGAAATTCTTGCAATGTTTGTACAGGGAAAAACCAAGAAATATAGCATCACCTTTCCTGAAGGTTGGAGCTTTAAAGAAATCATCAAAGAAATTAATAGCAATGAGCACCTTGAACACACCCTGCAACCCGCTGATGTTAATCATTTAAAATTTCAGCCGAGTACCCAGCCAGAACATGACGGAACTGATAATAGCCCGCCACAATCGTCTCTGCCAACATTGGAAGGCATGCTATTTCCTGATACGTACTATTTTGAAAAACATGACACCGATGCGACCCTTATAAAAAGAGCCTACGACAAAATGCAATCTGTGTTGACCCAAGAATGGGCAAATAAAGCTGAAAACCTGCCTTTTAAAAACAGTTATGAAGCCTTGGTTCTTGCGTCAATTGTAGAAAAAGAGACCGCTCAAGTTACCGAAAGGCCATTAATAGCCGGGGTCTTTATACGGCGACTGCAATTGGGAATAATGCTTCAAACAGACCCGACTGTAATTTATGGCATGGGCGATAGCTATCAAGGCAATATTAGCAGCAATGACTTAAAAACACCCACACCCTATAATACCTATACTTTTATCGGCCTCCCCCCTTCCCCTATTGCAATGCCTGGCCGAGATGCAATTTATGCTACATTACATCCTGATAATAGCAATAACTTATACTTTGTTGCTCGTGGTGATGGTAGTCATCAATTTTCGGCCATGTTAAAAGATCATAATAAGGCCGTCGTTAACTTCCAAAGGAAGAAAAATGCCAAAAGGTAAATTTATTACATTAGAAGGTGGTGAAGGCGTTGGCAAAACCACGAACTTAGCTTTTATAAAGGATTACTTAGAGCAACACAAGATTAATGTTGTTGTTACACGTGAACCTGGTGGAACACCCTTGGCTGAAAAATTGCGTCAGCTATTACTCGATAAAAATAGTGAAGCCATTTCTGATAAAGCAGAACTCTTGATGATTTTTGCCGCCCGGGCCCAACATATCAAACACGTTATTGAACCCGCTTTGGCAAGAGGAGACTGGGTGCTTTGTGATCGCTTCACTGATGCCACATACGCTTATCAGGGAGGGGGACGAAATATGCGTGTAAGCACGATAACGTGGCTTGAAAATCTGGTTCAAGGAAATCTTAAGCCCGATTTAACGTTATTATTTGATGCACCTGTTGAGCTAGGTATGGAACGAGCCAGAACCAGAAGCTCCTTCGATCGTTTCGAATCAGAAAAGATAAGCTTTTTTGAACAGGTTAGACGGGCTTATTTATTACAGGCTGAACTTTATCCTGAACGTATCAAGGTAATTAAGGCTAACCAGCCACTACTCGAAGTACAAAGCACTCTAATACATGCTATCGGTACCTTTTTACGATGACCCTACTTCCCTGGCAACAAAAAGACTGGGTTCACTTATCAAGTTATAGCCGACAGGATCGAGTCCCTCAGGCGTTGCTCATTCACGGAAACACAGGCCTGGGAAAACAACAGCTAGCCTCTCAATTTGCATTTTCATTACTTTGTGAAAAACCAAACATTGATGGCTTGAGTTGTGGCCAATGTGATCGATGCCGACTACTTAAGGTCGAGACCCATCCCGACTTTATCCAGATTAAACCGGAAGAACCCGGAAAGTCCATCACAATTGGACAAATTCGAAATTTGATAACGGGTTTAACGCTAAAGCCTCAATTCGATTCTTACAGAGTCGTTATCATTAACCCGGCGGACCAGATGAATAATGCGGCATCAAACGCATTTTTAAAATGCCTTGAAGAACCGACTGAACGCACTATTCTAATCTTAATCACCGACAGTCTAACTCGCTTGCCTGCAACTATTATCAGTCGATGCCAGAAACTAAACGTTTCCGAACCGAATAAAGAAACCGTCATCACTTGGCTCACACAACTCAATTCTAATCTTTTGCCAACTCAAGCGGAAACACTTTACAATTTAACACAAGGCTCACCATTACAGGCTCTAGATTACATAGACAGCAATATTTTATCGCTTCGCAATGATTGTTTTAATGCCTGGATAGATCTGGCAAAACAGAAGCAACACCCTGTTATCATTGCTGAATCCTGGCATAAGCTTACCGAGCCCCCGTTACTCCACTGGATAACCACATGGACGGTAGATCTCATTAAATGTTATTACCAAACCAGTCCTATCAGACTATATAATCCAGACTATAGAGACCCGTTGCAATCCTTATCACAACGATTGGAATTAAAAGCTCTTTATAAGTTTTATGATTTAATGCTTATCAGCCAACAAAGGTACATGACTCAAATAAACAAGCAATCGCTGTTTGAAGAAATCTTAATCACCTGGTTTGAAATTAACCAAAACAAAATTTGATGATATCAAATAAGAGGCAAGGATGGACACTATCACTGTGTTAATAAACGATAAAAGTGCTTTGTATTCTGCCTATATGAGATTTGTTATCAACGGTGGTTTATTTATTTCTACCAGCGATGATTATGAGATGGGCGAGAACGTGTCTTTATCATTAACTTTAATGGATGAAAGTTCCTCCCATGAAGTAAGAGGAAAAGTAATATGGAAAACACCACCTCATTCAGGAAGCAATAAGCCTAATGGCATAGGTGTTCAGTTTGTTAATCCAGAGAGCTTGATTGTAAAAAACAAAATAGAAGCCTATTTAGCAGACTATTCAAAATCTGATAAATCAACTTACACCCTGTAACTAAAATAACTCATGCTTATTGACTCACATTGCCACCTCGATCGTATCGATCTAAAACCTTATCAAAATGATTTCTCAAACTTTATGGCAGAAGTACAGACAAATCAAATTGAACATCTGCTTTGTATCTCAATAGATCTGGAATCGTACCCGGACATGTTGAAACTGGTTTCTGATTTCAACAACATCTCTGTCACAGTCGGCGTACACCCCAATGTACAAAATTGTACTGATCCCAGTATTGAAGATCTTATAGTCCTTGGAGAAACAAAAAAAGTTATCGGCATTGGTGAAACTGGCCTGGATTACTTTCGTAGTGAAGGAGACCTTGCCTGGCAGCACCAGCGCTTCAGAAACCATATCAACGCGGCTAAAGCACTAAAAAAACCTTTAATCATTCATACCCGTGAAGCGCAAGAGGATACCCTGCGTATTTTAAAAGAAGAAGGTGCTGGTGAAGTGGGTGGTATTATTCACTGCTTTACAGAAGACTGGGAATTTGCTAAAAAAGCCATGGATCTGAACTTTCATATTTCCTTTTCAGGCATCATTACATTTAAGAATGCTGTTAGCATACAAGAGGTTGCCAAAAAAGTTCCCCCTGACCGACTTCTTATTGAAACTGACTCCCCGTATTTGGCTCCAGTTCCCTTTCGAGGTCGTCCAAACTATCCAGTCTATGTTAAATATGTGGCAGAACAGATAGCCGATTTAAGAGGTGTTACAACCACTCAGATAGCTGATCTATCAACGAATAACTTTTATAATTTATTTAGGTTATAATACTCTGCGAAGTAAAACGAAATACAAAATGAAAAAAGCGGGGGCATTACTCAGGTAATGTCCTAAAAATCTACGACTTGCAAGTACTCACATAAAACCCTAAAAGTAGAACAAAGCGATAGATAAAACATTGATTTTATATTGAATACAATCCTGCTAAATTCGATGATCCCTTGCAGAATAATGTTCTTTAATCATTTGCCATTGACACGCGTCCCCTTTCTACTTTACAGTTATGTCCGCAAAACAAGTATGTAACCAACTATAACTATTAATATAACCCTTCGGAGCACATATCATGGCAAAACCATTAATTCAAATGGCATTAGATTCACTGGATTTTGACGCAACTGTAGGTCTTGCTACTTTAGTAGCACCTTATGTTGACATTTTTGAAATTGGAACTCCATGCATTAAACACAACGGCATCAACTTAGTTAAAGAATTAAGAGCGAAATTCCCAGACAAACTGCTTTTAGTTGACCTTAAAACTATGGATGCTGGCGAATACGAAGCTACTCCTTTTTATGCTGCAGGCGCTGACATTGTTACCGTTCTTGGTGTATCTGGTTTAGCAACTTGCCAAGGCGTAATTAAAGCAGCTAATGCTCACGGCGCTGAAGCACAAATTGATTTAATCAACGTTGAAGACAAAGTAGCTTGTGCAAGAGCAACTGCAGATGCAGGCGCTCAAATCATGGGTATCCACACAGGTCTTGACGCACAAGCAGCTGGCCACACGCCATTCGCTGACTTAAATGCAATTGCGGCATTAGGTTTACCAGTACGTATTTCTGTTGCTGGCGGTATCAAAGCATCAACAGTACAAGATGTAGTAAAAGCTGGCGCAAACATCATCGTTGTTGGCGCTGCAATTTATGGCGCAGCATCACCTGCTGAAGCAGCTCGTGAAATTCGCGAATTAGTTGACGCGGTTTAATTATGCATCAGCAACTTATCATAGAAAAGATTTCAGGTATTCTTGAAGCTACAGATGATACGTATGATGCAAGACTGACCGAACTACTCGACGGTGCTAAACGCATTTTTATTGCGGGTG
>CAIPPE010000198.1 GCA_903866825.1 uncultured Methylococcaceae bacterium | reverse complement strand
CCGATTATTTTTAGAGCGACCGCGCAGTGGTTTATCTCTATGAATAAAAATAAACTGCGGGAACAGGCTTTAGATGCTGTTAAGCAAGTGGAGTGGATTCCTGATTGGGGGCAAGCGCGTATAGAAAGTATGTTGGACGGACGTCCTGATTGGTGTATTTCACGTCAACGTACGTGGGGTGTGCCTATTACCTTCTTTATCCATAAAGAAACCCGTGAATTGCATCCACGCACGCCTGAATTGATTGAAGAAGTGGCTAAGCGCATCGAAGAAAAAGGCATAGAGGCCTGGTTTGAGCTAGAAAAAGAAGAGCTCTTAGGAACTGAAGCCTCTGATTATGAAAAAATGACTGATACGCTGGATGTGTGGTTTGACTCCGGTGTAACCCATGCCTGTGTATTGGAACAGCGTGAGCAGTTAAGATTCCCAGCTGATTTATATTTAGAGGGATCGGATCAGCACAGAGGCTGGTTTCAGTCGTCATTGCTAGCGTCTACCGCTATGAACGATGTTGCACCTTATAAGGCGGTGCTAACCCATGGTTTTACTGTGGACAAGAATGGCGAAAAGATGTCCAAATCTAAGGGCAACGTGATCCCGCCTCAATCAGTTATGAAAAATCTGGGTGCGGATGTCTTACGGCTATGGATTGCGTCAACGGATTATCGGAGTGAAATGCGCGTCTCTGATGAGATTTTAGAGCGAACTTCAGATGGCTACAGGCGTTTAAGAAATACGGCGCGTTTCTTATTATCCAGCATTAATGATTTTAACCCTGCCGTAGATTTAGTTGAAACTCAGGATTTATTGGCGTTAGATCGCTGGATTCTTGATAGGGCTTATGCGCTACAGGAAGAAGTAAAAACAGCTTATGAAACGTATCAGTTTCAGCATATCTATCAAAAAGTGCATCACTTTTGTGTGATTGATCTCGGTGGTTTTTATCTGGATATTATCAAGGATCGACAATATACCGCAAAAGCAGATGGCTTGGCACGACGATCTGCACAAACGGCAATGTATCATGTTGTTGAAGCGTTAACCCGATGGTTAGCGCCGATTATCAGTTATACCGCTGATGAGATTTGGCAATATATTCCAGGTGAGCGTAGTGAATCTGTTTTCTTGGAAACGTGGTACGAAGGCTTAGTTAAATTTGATGAAGATGCCGTTATGAATCGTGAGTTCTGGCAAAAAATAATGTCAGTAAGAACCGCGATCAGTAAAGAACTAGAAAAAAGTCGCAGTAAAGGCGATATTGGCTCTTCACTCAATGCGGAGCTTGAGCTTTATTGTAATGCCGAGTTTTTTGACGTTTTAAATCAATTGTCTGATGAGCTACGCTTTATTTTTATTACTTCTCAGGCCGCCGTATTTGCAGAACAACTTGCACCGGCTGAGGCTATTCAAACTGAAGTTGAGGGCGTTAAATTAGTCGTTACTGTTTCTGAGCATAAAAAGTGCGTGCGTTGTTGGCATCAACGTGCTGACGTAGGTCAACACGAAGATCATGAAGAGCTTTGTGGTCGCTGCGTAGAAAACGTTTCAGGTAGCGGTGAGCAGAGACACTATGCGTAATCTTAGTATGTTGAAATGGCTAGGCTTATCATTGTTGGCAGTGATCCTGGATCAGGTGAGTAAATTAGCGGTAGATGGTACGATGCGGCTTTATGAGTCTATTCAGATACTGCCTTTCTTTAGATTAACTTATGTCCGTAATACGGGTGCAGCGTTTAGTTTTTTAAGTGATGCAGGTGGATGGCAGCGTTGGTTCTTTGCGGGGCTGGCTATTGTTATTAGTCTGGTGATAGCTGTTTGGTTAACACGCTTGAAACAGCATGAGACTTTGTTGGCCGTTGCTTTATCTTTAGTCTTGGGCGGTGCGGTAGGTAATTTAATTGATCGCTTATCCTATGGTTATGTGATCGATTTTCTGGATGTTTATTACAATACATGGCATTGGCCAGCCTTTAATATCGCCGACTCTGCGATTACATTGGGGGTTATATTAATGCTTCTGGAGTCTTTTGGTTTGGTTGGTAAGCCCAGTCAGCCGGAGTAAAACAGCTTTAGCTGTTTTTACAGGCAATAGCTGAAGCGATTGCACTCCAGTTTATCGCTAACCGCTTCTGAGAAAATTGACCTTGGTTAGCGTTATTTGATTCTATGCCAGTCAAATGATGGACCAGGGTCTGTTTTTCTATCGGGTGCAATGTCACTGTGTCCAGTGATGTGCTGTTTTGATAGCTTGGGGTAGTGTGTCAGTAAGCTATCAATTACTTTTTTAAGTTGATCGTATTGTGCGTCTGTATAAGCGATTGTCTCTGTTCCTTCCAGTTCTATCCCAACAGAAAAATCATTGCAGCGCTCTCTGCCTTGGTAAGTTGATTTGCCTGCGTGCCAGGCACGTTTGTCAAAGGGAACATATTGTATGCAGCTACCGTCTCTTTTAATGAGCAGATGGGCTG